>JAITFV010000116.1 GCA_031281115.1 Oscillospiraceae bacterium
CGCCGCTTGTCGCCCCCTGCGAAAAATTTAAAAAGGCAGGGGTTTTGATAGGAATACTCTTTTTGTGCTCTTTTGACGGTAATATTGTCAATTCCTCGCAAATTTATTGTTCGCAGGGCCTTGACATTTCACCGGTGGACTTTTTTGAGCGAATCGGTGATATTGCCGAAAACTGATACAATAGCCGCTTCTGCTGCTACTTTGGTTAAACCCGTGTCTTTTGCTACTGCCGAAATTAAATCTACTCTGTTCATATTTTTTGCCTTCCTCCGGTAAATTTTGTTTGGTTCTGCTTTATTATAACACAAAAATCCTTGTTTTGCAAGGATTTTTTGTTTCAACGTTCGCTCAGCCGCCTGCGACGAAGGAGCAGAGTGCGGCGTGCGGTTGTTATAGCATAAAATGTCGGATTGTCAACAGTTTACAGGGTTTTTAAGCTAAAACTGCTCCCACAACTTCATCGTATGTTCTAAAAACCAGTCATCTTTCCGTACATCAAACGCATCGCCGCATTGCAATATATCGCCGTAATTGCTCATGGCGACCTTGATTGCGTACTTGTCGATTTCATAAGCGTAGTAGATTATATTATTATAGCCGAGCCTATCAAAGCAGTATCGCCCTGTGCCGATGCCGTCGTACATTGATAATACAACGATTTTCTCGTTCTTCGGAACGCCTTTCAAAGCGTGGGAAAGCAGATGGATAATCACCTCGGCAGTCCAACCGTTTCCAAGCCCTTTATAGCCCTGCGTAGCCGATACCGCACGGCAGTAGTCATCGGGCATGGTTTGAAGCCTACACGCCTCCGTGACTGTTAATTTCCTTATCACATAGAAACCGTCGGCTAATTTAATCGGATAGACGTTCCCGTTCGGCATTATAATATAGCCGTCCTTGACTTCATAAACCTTGTTGTTGATAAAAGCCTTGCCGCACTCGGCAGGAATGGCTACACAAGTACGTTTATCTACGTTATTGCCCACCATGTTACGTATGCCGTCGCGATAACTTGAAGCCCTCAAACACTGTGCCTTGCCGTCTTTAGTGGTGTTGAGCGGAATCGCATAGAGTCCCACCTTTGCGCCCCAACCGCCGCCGTTGGCTGAAATGCAGATTGATTTACCGTCTGGACTATAGATTCTCTCGCCTTGACTGCCTTTGTTTATGCTCCCTACTCGTACAGGCTCAGCGATTTTCGGGTGATGGCAAGTCGTGACTGCCGTATGTTTACCCTTAATGTCATAAACCCTGCTTGATAAACTCGGTTGCAGATTATCAACGCTGCCTCTGCCGGATTTACTATTAAGGCAAATTGGCTCTGCGACCATACTGTGCCGTCTGCGTTTGAGGGTATCATCGGGAATCGCTCCCGCACAGCGAGTAGTTAAAGCGTAGGATTTATCCGTCCACGGCTCACCGCTTTCGAGAATGTCTTTAAGCAGAATCCCTCTGTCTTCCGGTTGAGGTACGTCCCCGAAATTATGAGCATAAAAACGCTCCCTTTTCTGCGCCGACACAAGGGAGGAGTTAATATATTGAAGCGGTACACCGAGTTCAACGCTGATTTGTGTCTTGATACCACTTGCGGCGCTTTTGTTATTTTCATAAAGAAAATAATCGGACTTGAAGCGTTCTTTTGCGATTAAATAGTTACGGAACAGTTCCCAACCCAAGCCCTGCGGTTCCGTTTCGCGGTTATTGCTCTGTGCGATGCTCCAGTGAGTGCAGGGTGAGCCTCCGATTAAGAATTTTATCATAGCTTTTGAATCCTTTCTTGAAATAGAAAAAGCACCGACTTTTGTTAAGGCGGTGCTTTCCCTGTGTTTTGTTTATTACGGTTCAAGCAGAGGAATTGTGTCCTCTGCGTTTTCAATGTTCTCTATGACCTCGGTTTCAATGTTGTTTGTTAGAGTCGTTTCCTCGTCCTCAACCACTTTTGAAGCGGTTTTATCTGACTTTGATTGCTTTGGTGTATTACCCTTGTGATTGCTTGAACTGATAACATCTTCAACCGCTTGCTTATCAAGAGTGTTGACTTTCTTGCTGTCTACGATGAGCAGAAGCACCAAACTTACGCAGAACGTATACAGCACATTCCAGTTTGTAAGGGACTCGGCGGCTCCTGTCGGGAGTCTGCCGAATAGTATTATAAAGTAGAAAGGCTGCGAAATCGCTGCGAACATCGCCATTCGCACGAGGTATTTTCGGCGATTCTTCGTATAGTGGTAGCCTTCGGCGATGAAAAAGCACATAATCGGCATGGTTAAACGCCCGATTAGTCGCATGACAATCCATAACAGAGTGTCCGCATCAACGAACAGGAGAGCCGTGTGGTCAAAGGTCATGGCAACTAAAGCGATGAGTTTTAATGTGTTTGCCGATAATATGGCTGCTTTTTTCATAGAAAACCTCCCTAAATAGCCGTGGGTGCGGCATTTCTGCCACACCCTCCGACCGGATTACGAGAGATATGCAAAAACCTCTCCTATATATGGTAGGCAATGAAAATGAAAAATTATCGGATTTTTTCTGAATTTTTTTATTTCAAATAAAAATTCGCACGGAGCTTAGATAAAATGCGATGTTTCATCTCATTTACGCTCGATTGAGAGCGCCCGATAACGTTTGCGTACTCAGTTTCCGTCATATTCTTGAAGAATAGTGCATTGATTAGTTTTATTTCTTTTGGTTTAAGTAAGCCGAGGCAACGGTATAACTCGCGGGCTTCTTCTTTTTTAAGAAGAACGTATAAAGGGTTTGCATATTCGTTTATAATGCTTGATATAGATTTTTCCCCTAATTCGAGGTACGCATCAAGGGAGGTTTCGACTCCCTGTTCTGATTCCGCTTCAATTCTGTCGAGGTCACGTTTATCAGTCCTTGTGCAAGTTGTGTTATTAAAATAGACTGGTTTACCACATTTAATGTCATATTCATAATAACGTAACCTACGGTCTGATTTGCGTAACGCCTTTAGCACTTCCTCCGGAATAGCGACATTTGGGTATAAATTTCCGTAATTCGGGTTGTATTTTTTAAAACAAGACATAATAGTTTCTCCTTTTCTGCCTTTTATAAGGCGACAAATTTGTTAATGTTCGTACAGGTACTCATTGTCCCGTGAAGAACAACAAAAAAAGACGGACAAAACTACCACCGAAAGGTGATAATCCTGCCCGTCATGCGGTTCTGCGGATTTTTTTGTTAAATTGTGATTATCTGAGGATTGCCGTCGCTGTCGTAGTTGGTTGCGGTTGTTGTACCGTCTGCATTGAATTTGATTATTGCCTTGAAGCCTTTAAATACGATTTCGACTGTTTTGTTAGTAGAGTCAAATCGACAGGCTTTCTTGCCGTTTAAGTAGAAGTGGTCTTGCATTGCGGTGTCCTCCTTTCGCAATTATTTTAATAAAACTGCTTGAAAATTGCTTTTGGGTATGGTATAATGGTGAGGGAAGTTGTACGGGACTGCCATGTATAAATAATATCGCAAAATGCTTTTTTATTTAAGGTTTTTTGACGTGGTATTTCAAGACACTACATCTAATTCCGTATTACAACAGCGTATTTATAATTAGGAGGCAAAGACATGATACAAAAAATGAAGTTCTGCGAGTTTATCAGAGCATTGCAACCACATTATTCTTGTAATAATCAAGGGGGCTTTGTTTTACGGATTTTCTCTGCATTATGTGGCGAGAAAGACCCAATAGGAGCAAATGACGACTCTAAATCTAGTACCGGATACAGTGATTGTCTTCCAAGTGGGTTGCGCGGTATTGAAGATTCTGCTCGAAAAAAGTTATTTGGTAAGAGCGGAAAAAACGATGGACTAACCGCGCCTATCCGTGACTACATAATCATAAATAATAACCCGAATACGTTTATTTCGTATTCGGAGCTTGCCGTTGGTGCAACTGAATTCACAGAGTTATGCAAAAATCTTGGTGTTAAGAAACCGATTGAGCGAAACACTCTATTCATCGCTATATTTGAGCAGTTTTTAGAGTTTGCTAAAACTCAATCAGACGATGCTGTAAATATAATTGAGAATATAATTGAAAGAGAAACGGTTTTACAATCAATTCATGAAATTAGCAATTTACCAGACCGCAATGAAAATTTCACAGGCAGAAGCAGGCAATTTGATATAATAAATGAACATCTGATGCAAAAAGACGGTGTGAGTATCTGCCAAACTGTTGCCGGACTCGGCGGCATAGGCAAAACGCAGCTTGCAATTGAGTATGCGTATCGGTATTGCAATTTCTTTCATAAGGCGATTTGGTTTACCGTTGCTGAAACAACAGCAACTATTCAAAACCACTTCACAGCCTTTGCCGAAAGGTTCTCATTACCGCTGTTGCCAGATTATAAACCCGAAGATTTACAGCGTGAAGTGAAAAATTGGCTATCGGAAAACAAAAACTGGCTTATTATTTTCGACAACGTAGAGTCATACGATGTCGTTAAACCGTATCTTCCGCAAAAAATAAACGGGCGGTTAATAATAACCACCCGTAACGCTCAGATAGATGATATTGGCGAACAGATACAACTCGGTGTATTCGATGAAAAAGAAAGCCTTTCTTTCCTGCAACGACGTTTTTCAAGCAAAAAACTTCAATTTGAGTATTATAAATTCGATGATTTTGAAACGCAAGCCACTATTTTAGCATTAAGATTAGGGTATCTTCCGCTTGCCCTTGAACAAGCGGCGGCTTATATAAAAGCGATTCAATGCACCATAACTGATTATTTAGATATGCTGAATGAAAAATCGGCTCTTAAAATCCTTAATAAAGACGAAGAATACGCAAAACCTCAACATTATAAGAGCCACGTAACCGATACATGGCGAATTTCATTTGATTACTTAAAAGATAGCGCAAAGCATTTGTTTAATCTATGTGCTTATATGGCTCCCGATAGAATCCCGATTGCTTTTTTCACAGAAATGTCCGGGAAATTACCCGATGAGTTATCTGAACTTAAAAAATCTTTACAAAGTAAAAACGCAACGCACCATTTGATTGCAGATTTAAGAAAATTCTCGCTCGTGAGCGGGGATGTTTATTACATTAACATTCACCGTCTTGTTCAAGAAGTAGTGAGGGAAAGCCATGAAAGCGGAGAAGACATTTGATTGGCTTAGGTTATGCCTTGATTTTGTTTTAGAGTATTTCCCTCAAAACATAAAGTCAATAGATGACCATTATAAGTTTCTTGATTTTAGTGAGCATTTTTCAACAGTCTTACGACATGCTGTAAATAAGCCCGGCTATTATGTGTGTCAAGAAACTGTTCAGCAGAATATGGTTAATGTGTTAAAACAGGAAGTAACATTCTTAAAAAAATGGAATGAAAACTTGGAGAATTAATATATGAGGACATCTTGGATTGAAATATGCTTTGATATGATGGCAGATTACATTGAAGATTTTCAATCCCTTGCCGACAAGCATAAATTCATAGAAATAAGCACTCATTGTTTATCCCTATCTGAACACGTTGAAAATAGCTTTTCAAAATCATGTGAGTGGGTGTCATTTTATACATTTTTAGCCGAAGGATTTCGCTCCGTTGGTATGTATGAAAAATCTCTTGAGATAGTGGAGAAAAGCATCAATCTGATTAATGAATTTTCGGAAGAAGTAGAGATTTCTGTGAGGGTCTGGGCTTATTTTATATATGCAGTAATTACATCTAACACTGAGGATTACGACACAGTACGATTGTACGCAGAAAAGGTTGTGAGTCTCTATAAATTGCATGATTTCAAAGAAAACAAGGATTATGATTTGCTATGTAATACTTATAGATTGCTTTCTTATGCGGCAAGAAGCGAGTGTGAATTTGAAGAATCTTTGCTGTTTTTACAATCGGCAAGCGACTTATCTGAAAAAGTAAGCAGTGATTTTCGTATAAATATTGTACATATTGATGTAGAAAGAGCTTTAATATACCTTGATGACGAAAGCCACGATAAAGCTACACAAATAGTCGAAAATGCTTGTGAACACCTTGAATTGATTGAAATGTACCGCGTGAATATGAGTTCGTTCCCGCTGCTTTTAAGTGATATTGGCTATATATATGGTCAAATTAACAAATGGAATAAAGCGTTAGAATTTCATTTAAGATGT
>JAITFV010000125.1 GCA_031281115.1 Oscillospiraceae bacterium
CTCGTAGTCGCTTGCGGAGATTTCTTCAAAGCCGTGAGAACGGGGAGGTAGTATGATGGTTTGCACAGTTTTGTATTTTACCTCCTTCATATTTGGGGTTGAACATATAATGCATAACATCTTCGATGCGAGCGAGGAATTCATTCCCAAGTCCTGCATCAATTATAATATCAATGCGATGTAAGTTTTGTTTCATCCACGGTTTAATATTCGCATGATTCAATCCGTGATTCTTCATTGATGGGTCGCGTAAAATACTTTTGCTTAGTGTACTCATTGCACTTCCGGGATTATAATGTTGCGATGAGAACCGAGCATTTGAATTCTTGCCGACTTTTCCGATTTTAAGAAACTGTCCGTTGTGTACAAAAGTATATATTGCCATCTTACCTTGTGGCAATGTTTTTGACCTGTGGGGAACACCTAAATCTTGAATGTAGTATTGTCCCTCTTTAATTGGGTGTTTTTTGGTGTCGAAAATACTTTTAAATATTTCCTCGATTTGTTTTACATAGCTTGTTGACATACTTCTACCTCCATCATTAAATTTCATCTATTACTTCCCAGCGATTTAAAAATTTTGTAACCTCCTTTACTTTTTTATCGGCATTTTTTTTAACATTATAATAATCGTAAGCTTTATCACCTTTAACATTGAAATTAAAAATTAATTTGTTCGGTTTATCTTTCTCTATGCTCTCTATTAAATCTTCTCTGGAGTTTTCCCTTTCATAGTCTTTATACTCGCCAACTTCAGAGGGGGTCATAAAAAAGAAATTAAAATTCCCATTTATGTCTTTCATGGAAAATATACATAAATCATAACTTCCGCCTAACACTTCATTTATATCAATCCTGTGCATACCGATTTCTATTTTTTCTTTTTTAAGGTAGGTAGTATTAGAGTGATTAAACTTTAAAACGATTGCACTTTCTCTGTTAGAATTAAACCTTTTAATCTCTATGACACTTATAATTTTCCTCTCTTCTTCCCCATTTTTTATCGTGGTTATTTCCTTTTTTATTATTTCCACTTTATAATCAGGTTCAGGGAAATGCTTTCTGATTTCTTTTATTGCCTCTTTCATTGCTTCATTTCTTGACATCTTATCATTAAAATTTTCGCCATCCTCTTTTAATTCGTTTTCAGATAAAAATGCTTGTTTATTCAGTTTTTCGACAGTTTCTTCCAAAACTAAAACTCGATTCATTAAATCAAGAATGATTTTTTCATAATGGTTCAATTGAAGCCCTCTCTTTCTTTATGTGTCGGCGATGCATAATGTATCGCCGACACCAAAAGACGTTTTTGCTTTTCGGTTTGCTTTTTGATGTTCTTGTATTATAGCACGCAACGAGCGATTTGTCAATAGATTTCAATAAATTTCTCTGTTTTGCACAAATGTTCTATTTGCTTTTTTGGACATCGCGTAGAGGATACGGACATCTGTGTATTCTACATGATGAGTTTTTATGCAATATAAAACAAATACCCGAAGATTTATAAGCGACGGATTTGACAAGTCTTATAATACTGTAAAATAATTGATTTTCGTGAAAGCTGCACAAAAATCTCCGCAAGTTTCAAAAGTTACTCGAAGTTACTATATACCAGTTTTGGAAAGCTACAGAAATCTTGTGCAATATGCCTATAAAGTGGCTACCGGACAGCGTTTGTAACCCTTGACAAGCAACAGCTCAGCGCGCTATGATGTAAGCATAGGGAGGTGGCTGTTATGAAAAAAGAAACGAACATAATAACCGAAATCCCCGCCGAAGCTATAGAAAAACTGGCGAGGTGCTTACTGCCGGAAATACAAAAATACTTTGAAAGTGAAGAAGGCAAGCGGGAATTCGAGGAATGGAAACTTAAAAATGCTAATCAAGCCGTAAAAGCGGCGTAATAGATATAGCGGACGGGAGCAAGGCTTCCGTCCGCACCTATTACTTTATAACCATTCACCGCCGTATGCTCCCTCGTATCCGCGCTCTTTTGCCGCCATCGGTATCAATGGTAGGCTGACTACCCAAGCCGCCAAAAGGGAAAGTCCAATCTTTAAGCCAAAAGCCAGTAAGCCTACACCGCCTCGTATCAATGCTGTTTTCATGTGCGCTCCTCCTTTCCTTTGTTAATCAGTTCCTTATATTCCTCGCTGTTATCGCAGCGCAAAAGGCTCTCTTTTATCGTTTGCCATGCGATGGCTATATCCATGTGCGCCCTGTCCACCATTTTGTTTTGCGGCGGCGGGATTGTTTCGTCAAGGGTTCGGATCGCGTCTGTCAGGTTCATACCCTCTCCTCCTCGCCGGGGTATGTATAGAGGTCGGGATGGGTTTCTAAGTGCCATTCGTAGTAGGCGTTTTCTGTTTCAAAAAGGCGGTATCCCTCGCCTATGACATAGCCCATGTAGCCGCTTCCGGTGTGATAGCCTTTCATACTCGTAGCACCGCCTCTGCTTTGAATCGCCTTTGACCTTCGCGCTTGCCGTATCGTTTTATGAGCCATTGTTCATATTTGGCTACGACTGCCGGGTTTTTGGCTGCTTTTTTGCAACTGTAGAGCAAGTCGCGACAAAGTGCGTCTATTTCGTGCTTTGGTATGGCGTCAAAATTAAACTTTATCGTTGCCGGTTCCGTTGAAACTACAACCTTTTCAGTTATTTTCGGCATGGATTACTCCCCCCCCCTTCGTTTCATACTGTTTTTCAAAAGCGATTAAATCCTCGGCGCGGATGCGGTAAGTGCTTCCGGCCACTTTGATAGCGGAGAGTTTTTTACTCTTGATCCACTCTCGAACTGTTATATTCTTGACGTTGTAGCGTTCGGCGACCTGTTCGCAGGTCAAGAGCTTTTCCATGTTTTCGCCTCCTTTTACTTGACTTTTGCTCGGTTTAGTGCTATACTGCGTAGTAACTAATCCTCTCAGCACGGCACTAAACCGAAACAAAATGTCCGTTAGACTACACCCTATTGATAGAGCAGATATGCCTTTCAATAGGGTTGTTTAATTTCATTTGAAACATATATCACAAATCAAACAACCCTATTGACATATAACCTCCGCCGTGATATACTGGAGGAAACACGGAAAAGGAGGCGGCGCAAAATGAAAGTGGGCTATGTTCGCGTTTCGACCGAGGAGCAGAACACCATCCGGCAGGAGGTACTGATGCACGACCTCGGCGTCGACAAAATATTTATAGACAAGGCAAGCGGTAAGAACACCGCCCGCCGTGAGCTTCAAAATATGCTGGAGTTCGTGCGGGTGGGTGATACTGTCATAGTGGAAAGCTACTCGCGGCTGGCGCGTTCGACCCGCGACTTGCTCGACATAGTGGAAACGCTGAAAAGTAAGGGCGTGGAGTTCATAAGCAAAAAGGAGTCCATCGACACCTGCACACCGGCGGGACGGCTTATGCTGACCATCTTTGCGGGGCTATACCAGTTCGAGCGGGAATGTACGCTGGAACGGCAGGCCGAGGGAATCGCAGAGGCGAAAAAGGCCGGCAAGTACAAAGGACGCAAGCCGCTCGATGTTGACGCTGACAAGTTCAAAGAACTATACGGAAAATGGAAAGCCGGGCGGATCACCGCCGTAGCGATGCAAAAAGAGTTAGGATTGACCGCGCCGACGTTCTACCGGCGCGTGAAAGCATACGAGGGAAAATAACAAGGCACGGCGAAAGCCCCGCTACCGAAACAGGAGCGGGGCTTTGTCATGCCGTTTTATATAAACGGGGTGGTGGGTATTGAAAATCAACGTGAAACTGCCGGAGGTTGTCGGCAAAGGGTACGGTACGTTTTGGAAATACAAAGGCCGCTACCGTGTGTGCAAGGGCAGCCGCGCAAGCAAAAAGTCAAAAACCACCGCGCTCAACACCATAACCCGCATGATGGGACACCCGGAAGCGAACACGCTGGTTGTCAGAAAAACATTCCGCACGATAAAGGACTCCTGTTTCACCGAGCTAAAATGGGCCATCAACCGGCTCAGTGTGACGGCATGGTGGGAGGTCAAAGAATCTCCCCTCGAAATGACATACACCCCCACGGGGCAAAAGATATATTTCCGGGGGCTGGATGACCCGTTGAAAATAACGTCAATCACGGTCGAGGTCGGGCATTTGTGCTGGCTTTGGATTGAGGAAGCCTACGAAATAACAGACGAGGATGATTTTGATATGTTGGACGAGTCCATCCGTGGCAACGTGCCGGACGGACTGTTCAAGCAGACGACGCTGACCCTCAACCCGTGGAATGAAAAGCATTGGATAAAGCGGCGGTTTTTCGACAGGGAAAACGAAAAGGTACTGGCAATGACGGTCGACTACCGCTGCAATGAATTCTTAGACGATGACGACCGGGAATTATTCGAGGACATGAGGGCGCGGAACCCGCGCCGCTACAAAGTGGCGGGGCTTGGCGAGTGGGGCATCGTTGACGGCTTGATTTATGAGAACTGGCACGAAGCGAGGGAGGAACCGTTCGACCCGCAGGAAATAGCCAAGCGCAAGGGCGTTGTTTCGGCGTTTGGTTTGGACTTCGGCTACACCGCCGACCCCTCGGCTTTGTTCTGCGGGCTGGTGGATAGAGCCGCAAGAGTGATTTATGTTTTTGATGAGTTCTACGAAAAGGCTCTGACCAACACCCAAATAGCTGCGAAAATAAAAAACATGGGCTACGCAAAGGAACGGATCATCGCCGACAGCGCGGAGCCGAAAAGCATAGAGGAACTCCGGCAGCTCGGACTGCACCGCGTCGCCGGGGCGCAAAAAGGCAAGGACAGCGTCGTCCACGGCATCCAACGGCTGCAAAACTATAAAATCATAATCCACCCAACCTGTGTGAACTTCCTGACCGAGATTGGGAACTACACATGGGCGAAGGATAAATTCGGCAACGGCACCAACACGCCGATAGACGACTTTAATCACTTAATGGACGCCATGCGCTATGCGCTGGAGGGCGTAATGAAACAGGGCGCGATGCTCGGAGAGTCCAGCGACACGCTGGCGAAGGGCAGTTACTGGCGCAAATAAAACAAGGTGGTGAGCTTATACATGGCAGGGATATATAACGAAACAGGGCGGCTCGGTCAATTCCGTTTCGGCACGGGCGGTCTTGGCAGCGGCATATTCTACGAGGAGTTTTTGCGAGAACTGCTGGGGCGGCGCGGCGTCGAGGTTTTCAAGGAAATGTCCGAGAACGATGACATACTCGGCGCGGTGCTTTTTGCAATCGAAATGTTAATGCGGCAGGTGGAATGGAACGTCAAGGAAGCGGGTGACACCGAGGCTGACATAAAAGCCGCCGAGTTTGTTTATAGCTGTATGCACGACATGGACGAGGCGTGGACGGACTTCATTTCCGAGGTGTTGTCATTTTTGACTTTTGGCTGGAGCTATCACGAAATAGTCTACAAGCGGCGCATGGGCGCGACCCGTAACCCGCAGACCAAAAGCAAATACGACGACGGGCTTGTGGGATGGCGCAAACTGCCGATCCGCAGCCAAGACACGCTGTGGGAGTGGAAGTACGACGACCACGACAACCTCGAAGGGCTGATACAATGCGCTCCGCCGAACTTTGGTACTCGCCGGCCGGATTTGTGCGGTGCGCGGGGCCGCGATACAAGGGCCGCGCATTTTTTGTCCGGGACAGCCGGACGGTTTGCGGCGATTACAGGCAGAGGGAAAGGGGGACTACTTAATGGGTGAGTTTTTCACATGGGCGATATTGGCGACATTCGCGGGCGCAAGCGCGGCGACGGCCGTCATTACGCAGACGATAAAAAGGGTTTTGTCAAAAGTCCCGACCCAGCTTGTGTCTTACGCTGTCGCCGTGATTATCCTGTTACTGGCAACCGCCGCGACAGGCACGGCCGAGGACTGGACGGGCTGGGCGATTATACCGCTGAACGCGATTATCGTTTCGGCGGCGGCGAACGGGGCATACTCCGCAGCCACCCGGTGTTTGTACGGTAAGAAGGACGGCGGCGAGAAGTAAAGCCGCATAAATGACAAAAAGCCCCACGCCGATCCATTGTGATCGGCGTGGGGCTTTTTTGCATTTTGGGCGTGAAAAAATATTTTTATTTTTTTTCAAAAAGGCCTTGACTTAATGATGTATCAATGCTATTATTGATACATATAATACAAAACACCGAAAACACGAAACGGAGGGCTTGAAAATGACAACTACCGAATTAAGAGGAACACTAAGCAAAGAAACCGTATGGATGGCGTCCGAGGCAATACGGCAAGGGTGCGAAGCCGCAAGGAAAACCAAACAGGAAAGCCTAAAACAAGAGGCACTTGAAAAGAACGGCGAACCTTTTAACTATTCAATGAAACACGTTTATTATGAGGGCGTTCGTATCGCCGCCGAGGTGCTTTGGAAATTGTTTGCCGGATATAGCGCGGCGGTACAAAATGCAATAAAGACAGTAGCAAAAGAAACCGACATATACACTCGCGGCGAGGAATATTTTGACAGGTTTGTAGAAGCCTACGCCGCCGAATACGGCACAGTGAGAATAAGGACGGAACAATAAGCAACACGGCACGGGGCGGCAACACCGCCACCCCGATAAACCAAAGGAGGATCACATTATGCAAAAAATAACAAGGGACACCCTTGACGGCTACCAAGAACTCGCACTTAACAAAACCCTCGAAAACATCGCCCGCGAAATGCCTAGCCCGATAAAAACGCTCGAAAGGCAATACAGCGACAGCCTCGACTTTCACGACATCAGCGTTTGGACGCTTAAAGAAGCCCTCGAAAAAGCATACATCGCCGGATTGAACGCGGCGAACCAATAAAAAGGAGGATCACACTATGACCGCATACTTACCGAACCTCAAAAAAGGACATTTTTACAAGATGCGCATCCCGCAATATGTTCTTGATATTTTAGAAAACGTCAAGCCGACACAGGGACACGACATCGGACGCTTTGGACTGGACACCTACCGGCTGCGCGGCGTGAACCCGGTACGCCCCGGCTACGGCATAAAGGCCGACATGGAAAAGCTCGGCGCATGGGTGGAGCGGTACGGCGCAGATTTTGAAATTATCTATTTTTGTGACACGCCTAAAAATTATTATGGTATTTTCAAAATGACCGATCCCGTGGCACACGGACTTGAAAAAGTAGGGCTGTTATAATCGCCACAAAATAAGAAGGAGGATCACATTATGACTGCATACCAAAAACGGAAATCTCAAAGAACGGAACATTACGAAAAGCACGTCAAAGGCTGGAAGCAACGCCCCTGCGCCGCTTGCAACGGGAGCGGCTACTACGATCACAATAACAGCCCTCGGTGCGCTGCTTGTGACGGTACGGGAAAAGAACGCTACAAACCGGAACGGGGGTGCATCGATGCCATTTAATAGTGAAACCGCGGCCAACGCCGGAAAAAAGGGCGGGCGTAGCCGGTGGGATGGTAATATCCCGGACGAAAAGCGCGAGAAAAAATTACTTGTGTCGTTGACACAAACCGAGTTCGACGCCGTGACCGACAAAGCCGCCGCGCTGGGACTGTCCAAAGCGGAACTCGTTATTCGGGCGGTCAAGGCGTACAGCGAGGAATAGGGGCAACGCAAAAAAGCCGCCGGGGTGTACGACCACCTCGGCGGCTTTTTCTTGTTGCGCTATCTTGAAAACTCGACCACAACGGCGACAACTTTTTTGAAAAAGTATAGCCGTGTTGCTGTGTTCAAGTTTGCGCCATCTGGTGCGGCTAAGAGGACTTGAACCTCCATGCCCTTACGAGCACAGCGACCTCAACGCTGCGTGTCTGCCAGTTCCACCATAGCCGCATGGTTGCCGTTCTGAATCAACAACATCTTGAATTATAACAGAAAAATTCGCCTTTGTCAAGCATTTTTTTCAAAAACACACCCGCAGTAATTCTGCCGATAAAATCCGTACTCTTTTGAAAGCTCCAGCGAGCGCTTATAACCGTCTTTCTTTTTAAAATCTTCTGAAAGTGCATTTTCGCTTAATTCAACTAAGATTTTATTAATCATCTCTGCATTTTTATGTGGACTGACGGAAAGCGTTGTGGTGAATGTATCAATCCCGCGTGTTTTTGCGGCTTTTGCAGTTTTTTCAAGACGCAATCGTATGCAAGCCTCGCAGCGTCTGCCTTTTTCCGGTTCGCTTTCAAGCCCTCTTACAACTTTTAAAAATGCCGTGTTGTCATATTCGCCCTCAATTAATTCCACATCAAGTATTGAAGCTAACCGCCGCTGCTCTGCGAGTCGTTTCTCGTACTCCTCGGCAGGCATGATATTCGGGTTGTAAAAAAATAAAATAATATGATAATATTTTTTAAGTTGCTCTAAAACCGCACTGCTACAGGGTGCGCAGCAGCTGTGTAAAAAAATCCAATTCCCGCTGTCTTTTTTTGTCGAATATGCCACTTTACAATACCCCCGGTTTTTTTGTATAATAAATATACCATGAGAAATAAATTATGAGGAATTTCAGAACAGTTTTTTAAAAAGTAAAATTAAATAAATTTAAAATGTTTGAAAGGTATGGGGAAAATGAACAACGATTTCCCGCGCATATTATCACTGCTTCGGAGCGAGAAGCATTTGAGCCAGAAGCAGGTCGCCGAGGACCTCGGAATCGCGCAGGCGCTGCTTTCACATTATGAGAAAGGTAAGCGCGAGTGCGGTTTGGATTTTTTGGTGCGTGCGGCGGATTATTATAATGTTTCAACCGATTATCTGCTGGGCCGTTCGCCTGTCAGCGCAGGGACCTTCTTAACCGAAAACGATATTCCCGATAATAACGTGACAAGCAAAGCAGACGGCTTCTCCTTTTCATCGTCACTTGCGAAGAAATTAATTATAAGCAGCATTGACGTAATATATTCTATTTTGAATAAATCCAAAAACAGAAAACTCACGCAAAGTATCACAACGATTCTGTCTCTTGGGATTTACAAATCATTCCGGCTTGTTTACAAGCTGAACCCTAAAAACGACAAAAAACTTTTTATCGTTAATGAGGAAGCGGCTTTCCGTGCTGCTACTTCGGGAGAATTAATCGCCGAGGGTGCAGCTCTGACGGCAATCGGCGAATCGAACGGCGTACAATCCGAAGGAATCACCACAGCTTCTCTTGAAAGCGAGTATAACAAGCAGGCGGCGGCTCTTCTTAATTTAATCCGTAACAGCGAGAACACGATTAAAAAGTACGAATAATTACTCCTGCTTGTCTTGACCTTGCTTTATTGGGAAATTTTGCCCGCGCTTCTTCTTTAAGAAAAATTGCAAAGCCGAAACTCCGGCACGATAATTTATAATTGTGATTAACATAAATAATGCAACAAGAGTAATATAATAAAGATTCGTATTTTCAATGAACATGACGATTAGACCCATAATGACGAGCAGAACGAGATTAACAATCATCTTGACCGGCTTCAAATCCATGAAAACAAGCGAGCGGGTATCGGCGACACGCACAACAAAAACAATTACATAGCTAATCATTGCCGATAATGCCGCACCGTTGATTCCCAAAATCGGAATGAGCAGGAAGTTCATGATTATATTTGCAGCTGCTCCCGTCATCGCGGTGAGCATTGAACGTACGGATTTTTTGGAAGCAACATAAACGCTCCCCATAAAAGTAGAAAAGCAGGTGAAAACCACCGCTAAAATTATAGGCGGCGAATAGCGGAACGCTCCCTCAAAGCCCTCACCCTGCGCCATTATACCAAGCACACGATTAATAAATAACATCATCGTTGCCGCAACAACATAAATTATAGACTGATAGAAATTAAAAACATCGGAATAAAACTTTGCAATCGTCCGTGAATTCCGCTCCGTGATTGCAGACATATTCCACGCCTGCGAGAAAATCCCCGCAACTAATGCGATTATATTCGGTAGTTTATATGCGGCGTTGTAAACGCCCGTGTAATCAAGCCCGTGCATCGCCGTAATAAAGAAAGTCCCGGAAACATTCGTAACCCACCACATAATCGCAGTCGGCATCATCGGAATCGAAAAACGGAACATCAATCTGCGCAGCTGTTTGTCAATTCCGAAAAGCTTTAAATATCTTGAAAGCCGCCCCATGTAAAACAGAAATATAATTGAAGATAAATCAGCAAGCACTACCGATAAAACATAACCCAGTACACCGAGGTTAAAACCAAGCAGGAAAATAAGGTTCAGCGAGATATTTATAATAGTCGTGAAAATACCGTCAATTGCAAAAAGGCGCACATTTCCTGTTGAACGCACGAAAAGCGCGCAAACGCTTTTAATGCTGCCGGTAAAGACATACAAGTAAATCAAAATACTGTAGCTTGAGAGAAAATCAATCAGCCCGATTGAAGGCACGACGGGTATAAATATAATCAATCCGGTTATTGTAGTAATCAGACCTATGGAAAAAACCTGTGATTTATCATATTTATCGTCAAGCCCGAAGCGTATTACAGATTCACCTACAGACAATGTGATAACACCCATAATCAGCATACTCGCATTTACGATTATACCCACGGCTCCATAGCCGTCGGTGCCGAGCATACCGGTGTATAACGGCATCATTATATAGACTAACAGCTTTGAGCCAAATTGTCCGAGCGCAAGGATTAGCGTATTAGATGCAAGCCGCTTATATCTGTCCAAGACCTAATCCTCCCTGCCGTGACAGCAGTTTCGCCCGCCGCCAAACTATTTAATTAATATACTGTGTTTTCCGGCGAGGGTTTGTTATAGCCAGTTAAGTTAAAAACGCTAAAGCGTTTTTAACCCGCGGCGTATATGCCGCGAACCGCCAAAGGCGGCTTGACTTGACTGCATAGCTGATGGTCCGTGCTGATGGCACGGCGGCAAGCGCCGCTTGCCGAGAAAACACTTTAGTGTTTTCAATTTAATCAGCTATATCCACCGAAAAATTAAAATTTCAATATAAGGAGACTTAACATGAAAGCAGTTTTTAAATTCACGGTAATCGCACTTGGAATCGCAGCTGTCGCGCTTTCAATCGTTGCAATCGCAAATCTTTGCAAAGAAAAATACTTTTGCTGCGAAAACGGCGATTTCGGTATGATTGATGATTAATACCGAACTCCATCTTTAATTAGTATTGATTGCGCAGTTTCTTAAAAAACTCGCTCAGAACCGCGCCGCACTCAGCTTCCAGCACACGGCTCCTTACCATAGGTTTATGGTTCACGGGGTAGTCGTAGAGGTTGAAGAGCGAGGCACAGGCACCGCCTTTTTCATCGAACGCGCCGTAAACGAGGCGTTTTATTCGTGTGCTCGAAATTGCACCCGCGCACATCGGGCAAGGCTCTAAAGTAACATAAATAGTGCAATCCGTCAGCCACTTGGTGTCTAACCTGCGGGTGGCTTTTCGTATTGCGTTGAGTTCAGCATGCGCGAGCGGAGAATGGTCGCGTTCTGTGGTGTTATATCCTTTGCCGACTATTTCGCCGTCTGCGTTGTTTACGATAACCGCGCCGACAGGAGTTTCGTTCATGGTTGCGGCCTTTTTTGCTTCCTCAAGAGCTAATTGCATATATTGTTCGTCTGTCAGCATTATTTCTGCTCCTTCAATTTTAAATGCAATTCATCAAGCTGTTTCATGTCCACTTCCCCCGGGCTTCCCGACATCAGCTCGCTCGCATCCTTAGTTTTCGGGAACGCGGTAACATCGCGCAAGCTCTTCGCGCCGCACAAAATCATTGCAAGCCTGTCAAGACCTATTCCCGCGCCGCCGTGCGGCGGGCTTGCGAACTTGTATGCGTCAATCAAGAAGCCGAACTTGCTTTCGATTTCCTCCGCGCTCAAACGCAAAGCCTTAAACATACGCTCTTGAAGCTCAAAGTCGGTGATTCTGATTGAGCCGCTGCAAAGCTCTGTGCCGTTTAAAACCAAATCGTAGGCTTTTGCGTAGACTTTGCCGAATTCCGGGGCAGACTCGCCGCTATCAAGATATTGCAAGCAGTCATCGTGCGGCATTGTGAACGGATGGTGCATAGCGTCCCACTCATTTGTTTCATCGTTGAACTCGAAGAATGGCATTTCAGTAATCCAAAGATAGTTATAACCTGTTTCGGGAATCATGTTTAATTGTCCTGCCGTTTGTGTTCTCATCGCGCCTAAAACGCGGGAAACTGCCTTGCATTTATCTGCAGCAATGAAAGCTGCGTCGCCTTTCTCGCAACCAAGCAACCTGCAAATCTCTGCAAGCTGCGCCTCGGTTGCAAACTTCCCGAACGAACAGTTTGGTGCTTCTTCATGCCAGCGGATATAAGACAAGCCTCTTGCTCCAATCCCCTTGGCGAATTCTATGAGCTTGTCTATTTCCTTGCGTGTTAATGCTGCTGCGCCGCCCTTGGCGACAATGCCGCGAACAGCTTCTGCATCTTTAAACACTGCGAAATCGGTTTGCTTCGCAACCTCGGTAATATCAGTAATTTCCATGCCGTAGCGGGTGTCGGGCTTGTCTATGCCGTAGCGGGCGATTGCTTCATCGTAGGTCAGGCGCGGAAGCGGAGTTGTAATTTCTATGCTCATAATCTCGCTCATGATGTGCTTAACAAAGCCCTCAAGCATTTCGAGTACATCATCAACATCTACGAACGACATTTCAAGGTCGATTTGCGTGAATTCAGGCTGGCGGTCAGCGCGGTTATCCTCATCACGAAAGCACCGCGCAAGTTGAATATAGCGGTCGAAGCCCGAAATCATCAGTAATTGTTTATAAATCTGCGGCGACTGCGGCAGAGCGTAGAACTTGCCGGCGTGAAGCCTTGACGGAACTAAAAAATCCCGCGCTCCCTCCGGTGTTGATTTTATGAACATCGGGGTTTCTATTTCATAGAACCTGTTCGCATAAAAATAATCACGGGTGGCTTTAGCCAAGTTGTGCCGCAGAATAAGATTCTTTTGCAAATCGGCGCATCGGAGGTCAAGACTGCGATGCTTGAGGCGCAGCTCTTCGTTTGCCTTCTTTCCGCTGTGTATTTCGTAAGGCAGGGGTGCAGACTTCGACAAAATCTGCAAATCTTTCACAAAAATTTCGACGTCTTTTTCTTTGTTGACGTTCTCGCGGGTGCGTAAAATCCCGTTTGCCATCAGCACATATTCGTTTTTTGCACTTGCGGCGCGTTCAAAAACCTCACGCTCGGTAGTTTCGTCAAAAACAAGCTGAACGATTCCCGTTATATCGCGCAAATCTATGAAAATTAATCCGCCTATATCCCGTA
>JAITFV010000229.1 GCA_031281115.1 Oscillospiraceae bacterium
ATACGCCGCGAACCGCCAAAGGCGGCTTGACTTGACTGCATAGCTGATTGTCCGTGCTGATGGCACGGCGGCAAGCGCCGCTTGCCGAGAAAACACTTTAGTGTTTTCAATTTAATCAGATACATTAATAATACCAAAAATTACTAAAAAATGCAAGAGAAAATTAAACTCCCCACCAATATTTCTTATCAAGGCTCCTGTATTGAATTGCGCGGGATATATGCCTTTTTTCTATTGTATCTTTGCTGTCTAAGTCTGCAATCGTCCTCGAAACTTTAAGAATCCTGTCGTAGGCGCGCGCAGAAAGCCCTAATTTCTCAAAGGCGTTTTTCAAAGTCACGGCGGCATCGGGAGTTAATATGCAGATTTCCCGCAAGCTGCCGGCGGGAATGTCGGCGTTGGATTTAACCGCGGTTCCCGAGTAACGCCGCGCTTGAATCTCCCGCGCCGCTTCCACACGCCGCAGTACAGAAGTGGACGGTTCACCTTTTTCTTTGTCGGAGATTTCGGTATAACTGACGGGGGCGGCTTCTATTTGAATATCAATGCGGTCTAAAACAGGCTGGCTGATTTTGCCTAAATACGCTTGTACCTGTCTTTCATTACAAGAGCATTTTTTCGCGGGATGCCCAAAGTTTCCGCAGGGACAAGGGTTCATCGCGGCAACGAGCATTATTTTGCAAGGATAGGTTGCCATGCCGCCCGCCCGCGTTATATTAATTTCGCCGTTCTCAAGCGGCTGGCGCAGGGTTTCAAGGGTTCTGCGGTCAAATTCCGGCAGTTCGTCTAAAAACAACACGCCGTTGTGCGCGAGAGAAATCTCGCCGGGCTTCGGAACAGACCCGCCGCCTACAAGCCCGACAGCAGACGCTGTGTGCGTTACATTGCGAAACGGGCGCGTTGTAACTAAAGGATTCCTCGTGTCCAAAACGCCTGCAACCGAGTGAATTTGCGTGGTTTCCAAGCTTTCTTCAAAGCTCATGCGCGGCAGAATTAACGGAAGTCGCTTGGAAAGCATACTTTTGCCGGTTCCGGGCGTACCTATTATTAATACATTGTGAAAGCCCGCCGCCGCAACTTCTAACGCGTTTTTGACATTTTCCTGACCTTTTACATCGGCGAAATCTAACAGTCCGCAAGTGCTTTCAAAGTCGGGAATGAAAGGTCTCTGCTGTTCTATTTCACTTTCACCTGAAAGGTGAAATGCAAGCTCCCGGATATTACGCACACCGTAAACTTCGGTTCCCTCGGCAACGCTTGCTTCACGGGCGTTAGCGGCAGGGAGGAAGATTCTTTTTATTCCGTGTTCACGGGCGGCAATCGTAAGTGTCAGCGCACCGTGAACAGGATTTATGTCGCCACCGAGCGAGACTTCCCCGAAAAAAGCGCATTCGTTCACATCTATTTTAATTATGTCCTGCGCCGCGAGAATCGCGGTCAGAATCGTGAGGTCGTAGAGTGAGCCTGTTTTTTTTATTGAGGCGGGCGCGAGGTTTACGACTGTGCAAAGCGGCTTGGTGGCTATACCTGCGTTTTTAAGTGCCGAGCGGATTCTGAGACGGCTTTCCTGAACCGAAATGTCTGCAAGCCCGACTATATCGAAGCTGGGAACGCTCCCGCCGGATGTGCTTATTTCTGCACTGACAGGGAAAGCGTTCATGCCGTAAAGCCCCATGCCGTTAATTTTTGCGAACATTTTCAACAAATCCTTTCTTCAAAAACTGCAATATAACAACCTCGTTCCCCCCCTATTATTTTACATTTTTTTACAATTTTTGTCAACCCTATGCATTTTGCACAAAAACAAACCTCAAACTTTGTACAAAAAACCGCCCTTGTGCAATACTTAAATCCGTGCTATCATTGCAGTAGGCAAAATTTTACATCCATTTCCTACAATGGATAACAGTATTAAATTAAACGGAGGAATTAAAATGAATTACGGCTACTTCGATGAAAAAAACAAAGAATACGTCATTACCCGTCCCGACACACCCGCCCCTTGGGCAAACTACCTCGGTTCGCCGCTTTACGGCGCGATTATTTCCAATAACGCGGCAGGCTACAGTTTTGTGAAAAGCGGCGCTAACGGGCGCTTGTCCCGCTTCCGCTTCAACAGCGGTTCCAACGACCTCCCCGGGCGTTACGTTTACATCAAAGATAATGAAACTTCTGACTACTGGAGCGCGTCGTGGGCGCCGGTATGCAAACCTGCGGATACATTCAAAGCCGAGTGCCGCCACGGTACGGCATACACACAGATTTCCTCCGAATACAGCGGGATTAAAGCAGAAACGCTCTACTTTGTTCCGTACGGCGCGGAATATGAAATTTGGCGCGTGAAAATCACCAACGACAGTGCAAGTCCACGCAAATTGTCCGTTACAGGTGTCATGGAATTCACCAACGACCCGAACTATGAACAGGACCAAGTGAATTTGCAATACACAAAGTTTATATCGCGTACATATTTTAAAGATACTTTTATAAAGCAAGTCTACAACGAAAATTTTAAAGACCCGCGCAAGGAACGCTTCTTCGGGCTGGCGGGTGCAAAAGTTGATAAATACTGCGGAGACCGCGACGCACTCATCGGAAAATACCGTAATTACGGCAATCCGATTGGCATTGAGCAGGGTTTGAATAACGATTTGAACTACTGCCTCAATTCCTGCGGCGCGCTTCAAACCGAATTATCGCTCGGCGCGGGAGAAAGCGCGGAATTCTGCTTCCTGCTTGCCGCGAAAAACGAGAAAGAAGCAGCAGAGCTCATCACCCGCTACTCCGATATTAAAAACGCAGATGCAGAACTCGAAAAACTTAAAACATACTGGCATGCGAAGCTCGGAAACCTCAGCGTTAAAACGCCTGATGATAAATTTAATAATATGCTCAATGTCTGGAACGCCTACCAGTGCTTCATTACGTTCATTTGGTCGCGAGCCGCAAGCTTTGATTACTGTGGACTGCGCAACGGCTTCGGCTACCGCGATACCGTTCAGGATATTCAGGGTATAATCCACCTTGCTCCTGAAATGGCGGAAGAGCAGATTAAATTCATGCTGTCGGCGCAGGTGAGCAACGGCGCGGGGCTGCCGCTCGTGAAATACACCCACAATCCCCCGCACGAGGACAAACCCGGCGATGCTTCCTACGATACCGAAACGAAGCACGATTCCTACCGCGCTGACGATGCGTTGTGGTTGTTCCCGACGATTTACAAATATATCACCGAAACAGGGAACATGGCGTTCCTTGACGAAAACGTTCCTTACTCTGATAAACATGAACAAGACGAGGGCGGTACGGTTTACGGACACTTAAAGCGCGCAGTAGACTTTTCTATGAACAACCTCGGCGGTCACGGTATGCCGGCAGGGCTTCACGCTGACTGGAATGACTGCTTGCGTCTCGGAAAGCAGGGAGAGAGCATCTTTGTGGCGTTTCAGCTTGTGTATGCGATTAAACTTTTAAAGAATTTCGCAGAGTATAAAAACGACAATAAATACTTAGAGTATTTAGGCGAAATAGGCGGGAAGCTGTCGGCTACCCTTGAAAAATGCTGGGACGGCGACCGCTGGATTCGCGGTTATCGCGAAAACGGCGACATCATCGGCAAGAACGGCGACCCTGAAGCTTCTATGTGGCTCAACCCGCAGACATGGGGGATTATCTCCGGCTTCTCTTCAGACGAGCAGGCAAAAACTTCCATGGAAAGCGTTTACCGCGAGCTTAGTACGCCTTACGGAATCCAAGTTATGAATCCGCCTTACGCGAACCACGCATTCGACGGCGCGCTGATGGTCTGCTTCAATGGCTACGTAAAAGAAAACGGCGGTATTTTCTCTCAGCCGCAGGGCTGGGCGATTTTAGCGGAGTCGCTGCTCGGACGCGGAAACCGTGCCTTCGAGTACTGGCGCAACTCCAGCCCCGCCTACATGAACGACAACGCAGATAAGAGAATCATCGAACCTTATGCGCACGGGCAGTTTACAGAGGGCAAGGGAAGCCCGTTTGCGGGACGCTCGCATGTTCACTGGCTTACCGGTACGGCATCGACGGTTATGGTAGGCTCGGTTGAGGGAATCCTCGGACTCCGCCCCGAAATCAAAGGCTTAGTAATCAGTCCTTCAATTCCGTCGCAGTGGAAAGAATTTGAAATGAAAAAGACTTTCCGCGGCAAGGAGCTGAACGTGAAAATCAATAACCCGAACGGTGCGGAAAGCGGAGTTAAATCTGTAACCGTGAACGGCGCGAAGATTGACGGCTTGCTGATTGAAGAGGGGATTTTGAAAGACACGAATGAAGTTGTGATTGAGATGTAATATTAAAAATCCAATGAAATTGGGGACTGGGCAGTCTGCGAACAGTATATAATCGTTTAAATTGAAACTGTTCCACAGTTTCAATTTAAACGGGTTTCCGCTGCGTGAGGGCAGCGGGCACTGTCGCAACAGCGCAAGCCCCTTTAACTTAAAAAGCGAAACGCTTTTTAAGTTAAAGGACTATAAATAAAAAATGCAGGGTCGGGCTTCACGCCCGACCCGATTATTTTACCACCAGCCGCGCCGCCTGCAGCAGTTTCTTCTATATCTGACGTATCCTGCCGTCCACCACACTGATACACCAATAAAACCATAAAATAAAAAGTCTATAAACCTTGTCTACATAAGGGTTTATGACTTTTTTGTTTTATTTTGTCAAAAGGACAAGGAATATTTAAGCACACCCGCCGAGTATATATAAAAAATGATGAATGAAAAATGCAAGGGGGCATTTAATATGGTTAAAGAAAAAAGAAAAATCCCGCAGGACGTACAGAAAAATATGATAGATTTTT
>JAITFV010000325.1 GCA_031281115.1 Oscillospiraceae bacterium
TTAACTTTATTAAAGTGCTTGCAGGGAGCAAGTCCCCGCTCAGAAAAGCTGTTATTTCCATGCTGACCGGCATAGGTTCGCTCGCTGCAGCGAGTTTGATAACGGGTTTTTTCGGAGTGCAAATCATTGTGAATCTATATACGGTTTTCATTGCGCTTGTGCTCGGTGCGCCGGGGGTTGTGTTGATTTTATTGAAGGCGTTTGTAATATAGCAATCAAGAGAAAGCGGGGTACTTTAGAAAGTCCCCGCTTTTTTGTTTGCTATTGCTCCCCCAATTAAACCTTGCCATTTTCACTTGTCTTTTTGCCGTCATACTGCGTTAATTTTTCCTTAAATATAAGCGTATATTCGCGTCAAAATTGCCTTATCTGACAACAAAAATCCTGCGTGACAATTTTGGCAAGGTTTAATTGGGGGAGCAATATAATTAATTTCTGTTACATTTCCGTTACATTGCCGCCGCTCACGGAAACCCTGTATAAACCTGCGGTCGTCGCGCCGCTGCAATGGTAAAAAATACGTCCTCCGACAATGCAAATCCCGTCTACATTTCTGATATTTGAAACTAAAGTAGTTTTATTGCTTCCGTCGGTTCTGACCCTGCTTATGTCCGTTTCACTGTTCTGAGGGTTTCTCTCGGTGAAGTAAACCCAGTTTTCTTCTGTATTTAAATGGTCAATGCTTTCCACGCTGTCCAACACAACCTGCCTGTTTGAGCCGTCGAGATTCGCACTGTACAGGGTGTGAATAAAGAATTGTTGGTTCATATGGTCGCGGCTTGTCCTTCTGTCACCGGTGAAGAAGATTCTGTTCCCGCTGATTGACATATGCGCGATACTGTTGTTTTCAGAGGCGGCTATAACTGTTCCGTAACCTGAACCGTCGATTCTCACACGGTCTATATGACGGTTGCCGATAAAGTAAATCCAGTCGCCGACAACATTGAAGCGCAAGCCGGGGAATCCTCTCCTGTCGAGGAGCTGCTCTCTGCCCGTACCGTCTGTCCTTATTTTATAAAGACCGCCGCCTTCGTTATTAGAGCGGGTATCAGTGTAATAAATCCAGTCGCCGGCTACTGTCATCGCGAAACCCGATTGCCTGCCCTGAAAAGCCATAATCAGCGTCAGGTTGCTTCCGTTTGTATCTACTCCGTAGATTCCGGGGATGTTGTTTTCAATGCCGATGAAATAAACCCGGCTGCCGACTACGCTTATGTTAGCCATATCAGGCGCGGAAGCGGCACCGACCCTGTTAATAAACGTTAATTGCTGTCTGCTGCCGCCGTCGTGCCTTGTTCTGTTGATACTGCTGCCGAAATCGGCAAAATAAACCCAGTCGCCGTCAACCGCGGCAAAGCCTGCGTTCATAGTATTGCCGTGAGAGTTTCCGGGCATAGGAGCCGGAAATGCGGGAAGCCCGGCAGCCACACGCAGAATCGCAATTGCATCGGCTGTGTTGATAACACCATCGTTATTTAAGTCATATCTTGTTCTTTGCTCCGGCGTCAGCTGTATCAGACCGGCTGAAAACCTAAGTACCGTCAGCGCGTCTGACGTAGTAAAGGCTGTATCAGCCGAAACGCCCGCTGCGAGCGACAATACCATTACTGCCGTAAGTAAAACCGAGAATAGTTTCTTCATTTTGAAGTCCTCCAAATTTAATTTATACTAAAATCCAATAAACCGGTTTGTTGGATTTTAGGGATGGCGCTGCTGCGGCAGCGCGGAATCCTGTTATCCATTTCTTAAATGGATAACAGGATTATAGCCAGTTAAGTTAAAAACGCTAAAGCGTTTTTAACCCGCGGCGTATACGCCGCTTGCCGAGAAAACACTTTAGTGTTTTCAATTTAATCAGCTATACTTTATACATCTTATCATAAATTTCCCTTTTTGTAAATAGAATTTTTTACAATTGACTTAAAAAAGTTTTTATGCTATACTATACCATATGTAATGTTAAATAAAACAGAAAGGTAAATGAATTATGACTATCGGTGATATTGCGAAGCTTCTTGACTGCGAGGTTCTCTGCTGCGCAGACAGGCTTGACAGCGAGGTACATACTGCCTGCGGTTCTGATATGATGAGCGATGTACTGGCTTTTGTGAAGGACCAGGCTGTGCTTCTTACGGGACTTTTAAACTCGCAGGTTGTGAGGACGTCGGAGATGATGGACATTATCTGCATCGTGTTCGTAAGAGGGAAGAAGCCCGACGAGAGCGTGGTGAAGCTGGCGGGCGAGAAAAACATATCTATTCTTTCTACCTCGAGCCGTATGTTTGAGGCTTGCGGGATTCTTTACGAAAACGGACTTCGGGGAGGGTCTTAGAAGTTTGAAACCAAAATACAACAGAAAACGGGGAAAATGTTGTTTTTATTCCTCATTGCTGAAGAAAGGACTTAATTAAAATATGAGCGTACTTCAATTACACTACGATGTTCCGGGCGATGACTTCACTCGCGCAGGTGAGGCGAGTTCCGCGATAAAAAATAAATTAAAGCAGATGGGAATTGCTCCCGACGCTATTCGCAATGTCGCCATCGCGACTTACGAGGGTGAAATAAATATGGTAATTCACGCCAACGGCGGTACAATTGACGTCACGATTGACGCAGACTCGGTGTCTCTTGTTCTGAGGGATACAGGTGCCGGAATACCCGACGTTGAACTCGCCATGCGCGAGGGTTACACAACTGCCAAGGAAGAAATCCGCGCACTCGGATTCGGAGCGGGCATGGGACTCCCGAACATGAAAAAGTATACAGATGAGTTCGAGCTTAAATCCGAGGTAGGGAAGGGAACCGAAGTACGGATGAAGGTTTTCCTGAAAAAATAAATATCCGCGCAAGGAACACGGATTATAAACGGGACGGGTAAATCCGTTCTCTACAATTTAGGAAGAAGATGATTAGTTTGATGAAGCAAATTGAAAAATACGATAATTTTTTCCATTCCATCAGCCTTGTTACGGAATCCTGCAAGGGCTGCATTAATTGTTTGAAACGCTGTCCTACGGAGGCAATACGTGTCCGTAAGGGAAAATCGGAGATTATCAGTGAATACTGCACCGATTGCGGGGCGTGTATACGTGTATGCCCGCATCATGCGAAAAAGGCGACGTTCGATTCACTCGATTCAATGAATGAATACGAGTATAAAATCGCGCTCCCGCCGCCCGAGCTATATGCGCAGTTTAATAACCTTGATGATAAAGCCTTGGTCTTGAATGCGTTGATTTTGCTTGGTTTTGATGATGTTTACGAAGTCGCGGCGGCGGCGGAATTAGTTTCGGAAATCACAAGGAAGCTGCTGAAAGACGAAAACACGCGCCTGCCTGTTATTTCCTCGGCTTGCCCGTCTGTAATAAGACTTATAAGAGTAAAATTCCCAAACTTAGTTGACAGCATTTCACCGATTGTTTCGCCGATGGAGATGGCGGCAAACGCCGCTGTTAAACTCGCGATGCTAAGAACGCGGCTTCCGCGCGAGAAAATAGGCGTATTTTTCATCGCGCCTTGTTCCGCGAAAGTCACGGAAGTGTACGCTCCGCTCGGAGTTGCAAAATCGCAAATCGACAAAGCTGTCGCTCTAAAAGAAATATATCCTAAATTACTGCCGCTGATGAAAAAAATCGCGGCAGGCGAGGCAGAAAACGAATTTCCGAGAGAGATTAACAAAGCCGGCAGAATAGGAATCAGTTGGGGTTGTCACGGCGGAGAAGCCGGGGGTTTGCTCACCGATAAATATTTAGCTGTAGACGGCATTGAAAACGTTATTAAAGCTCTTGAAGACTTGGAGGATTCAAAGTTTATGAACTTGGAATTCATTGAGCTTAACGCCTGCAGCGGCGGCTGTGTGGGTGGTGTGCTTGCGGTCGAGAATCCGTACATGGCAAAAGTCAAGCTTACGACCCTGCGGAAATACCTGCCTGTTTCCGGTACGCATATTGACGAAGCGGTTCCGCCTTACGCTTATCACGATAAAAAGATTGAATACCAGCCTGTTTACCGCCTTGGTGAAACTCTTGAAGAATCTATCAACCTTATGAATACAGTTGACGAGCTGATTAAGAAGTTCCCCGGGCTTGACTGCGGCTGCTGCGGTGCACCAACCTGCCGCGCTCATGCAGAGGACGTTGCGAGAGGCGTGGCGAGTGAAAAAGACTGCATACATATTATGCGCTATCATTTTTACATAGCAGAAGGATTGAAGGCACATGAAAATTAAAGACTTAATCGAAAAATATAACTTTGAGGTTGTGAACGAAGGCGACTTCGACAGAGAAATCGCAGGCGTTTACTGCTGTGACCTGCTTAGCTGGGTCATGGGACGCGCACCTGCAGACAGCGCGTGGCTTACGGTAATGGGCAACATGAACGCTGTTGCCGTAGCTGTTTTGGCAGATATCGCGGTGATTATTCTCGCCGAGAGCGCAGCGGTTGACGAAGCCGCAATCGCAAAAGCCGCGCAGCAGGACGTTAATATACTTAAAACGAGTAAACCCGCTTTTGAAGCGGCAGCATTGATTCACGAGATGATTACTTAGTATGTTTAATAAAAATCATGCTGACGGCAACCCGCCGGTTGAGCTGACTTACGACCTGCATATTCATTCCTGCCTTTCACCGTGCGGGAGCGATGATTCTACGCCTGCGAATATCGCGGGTCTTGCTTCGATTCTTGAATTGGATATAATCGCACTCACCGACCACAATTCCTGTAAAAACTGCCCTGCTTTTTTCAAAGCGGCACAGGAATTTAATTTTATCCCAGTTGCAGGAATGGAAATCATGACAGAGGAAGAAATACATGTACTGTGTCTTTTTGCGGAGCTTGAAGCTGCGATGGATTTTGATGAATATGTGTATTCGCTGCTTTTCCCGATGAAAAACGACATAAAAGTCTTTGGAAACCAGTTTATTATGAATGAAACGGACAGGATTATCGGCGAGGTTGAAAACTGCCTTATTAACTCGGTTGGGATTGGACTTCATTTGCTCGCAGGCGAAGTGAAGAGCAGGGGAGGAATCATTATTCCCGCGCATATCGAACGCGCTGCGTTCAGCCTTATATCTTCGCTTGGTTTTGTTCCAGACGACTGCGGCTTTGACTGTGTAGAAATCCGCTCGAAAGAGGCGGTTGATAACTTGAAAATGCAGCATGAATACCTGCAAAAGTGCAATGTGATACATAACAGCGATGCGCATGATTTGGAGAGTATGTCGCTTGAGGGAAATAAGTTGATAGTAGCGGAGAGAAGCGCGCAGGGGGTAATTGAAGCATTAAAAGCAGTGAATTAACACACGGAAATTTAATTTTACCGCAAAAAAGGCGATATAAAAAATATGAGAATAAAAATAGAGGAATGTTTTACCTAAATAATACAACTTGAATGTGTGTAGTGTAATCGAAAGATTACACTACATGTCACATTCTATACTTGGAGTATTTATTATGATTAAGTATATTCTAATGTATATTATATCACTAATTATATCATTAATTATTATATATATTTCTCGCAACACATATTTTATTTTTAATGAATTTAATATGTTTTGGTATCCTTTTATATGGTTTGTTGCTTTCACAGTTTTTTGCGTTATTAAGATTAAAAATCGAAAAGCACGTATTATTTTAATATTTGCTAATCCGCTTCTTTATTACTTAATATGGGTAGTTTTTATTATTTTTGCGTTTTTTCTAATGTCTTTATCCGATATTTAATAGTTTTGACTATTAAATATAAAATGCATTGTAAATGAAATAACCAAAAAAATACAAAAAAGCAAAATACTATTTTTTGACCTACTTTTGGTTGTAAAGGAATAGTATAACCGATAATCACAGAAAGGCACTTTCTCAAGAGTGCTTTTTCTCATTGAAATTGACTTTTAAGAGAATTTATGATATTATAGTAATTTAACTTAAGAAATAAAATATTTGTTCAATCCCACTACCGTCCCAGTTTCATCAAATGCGTATCCTCCGAAAAGGTAATCACGTTATAAATAAAAAGCACGGCATCAAATTCAGAAACGTTGAAAATTTCGCT
>JAITFV010000043.1 GCA_031281115.1 Oscillospiraceae bacterium
ACTTAAAAAGCGTTTCGCTTTTTAAGTCAAAGGGGCTTGCGCTGTTGCGACAGCGCCCGCTGCGCTCACGCAGCGGAAACCCGTTTAAATTGAAACTGTGGAACAGTTTTCAATTTAAACGATTATATAATAAAATTACACACCCAAACGCAAAGCGTTTGGCATCCGCATTGCGGATGGTTTCGGCAAAGCCGAAACGGTGATTTTATTTCCCGTTGTTGAAGAAAGGACTTAATGAAAATATGAAATCTATGTTAAAAACGATGAAAAAGAAGAACAGCGGAATTTCCGCAGACGTAATTCCTGCGTTCGAGGGAATTATACAGAAATATGAGGAGCTTGGTGCACCGAGCTTGGGCCCTGAGTGTGACGCAGAGTTTGAAGAAGCCATGAAAGAATATCTCACCAAGGAGCAGCGCTTTTGGTTGTATGAGCAGAACGGTGCTTGCAAGGGCACGGGAGCCGACAAAGAACGTAAAATCTTCGCACTTGAACACGCTCACAGACCACTTGCCGACCGCTTAAGAATCTTTACCGAAACCTTCGGCAGAGAGGCTGTCTTGAATGACGATGATACAATTACCGTTACATTTGCCTGCACGCATGGGTATTACAAGCAAGTGCGTGAAGGTAAAATTACTTCGCTTCCGCCGTCGGTTGAAAGCTATTTCGAGAGATGTGCAGGCGGGCGGTTGTATGAATATCAAAAAGCGTTGGGAATAAAGCTGAAGATTAAATCGGTTGATATATCTGCGCTTGATGAAAACCTTGCAAACCCTGTTGTGTTTACATTTGAAATAATAGAATGAAAACGAGTAAAGTTTAAAATGGACTACTTCGATTTAAAATCAGATTTCGTGCCGACCGGTGACCAGCCCGAGGCGATTAAAGCCCTTGCAGACGGCGTTTTCGCCGGCGATAAAGAGCAGACGTTAATGGGTGTTACAGGCTCCGGCAAAACCTTCACAATGGCGAACATAATACAAAAAGTCAATCGTCCGACGCTTGTTTTAGCGCATAATAAGACGCTTGCTGCGCAGCTCTGCGGCGAATTCCGCGAGTTCTTTCCCAATAACGCCGTTGAATATTTTGTGAGTTATTACGACTATTATCAGCCGGAAGCCTACCTCCCGGCTACTGATACGTACATGGAAAAAGACAGTGCAATTAACGACGAGATTGACAGACTGCGGCACTCGGCGACATTTGCGCTCGCTGAACGCCGCGATGTTATAATCGTTGCGAGCGTTTCCTGCATTTACAGCATAGGCGCGCAGGAGGAGTACATTAAAAACGTCATTTCAATCAGGCAGGGAGCGGAAACGGCTCGTGATGAAATTATGCGCAAACTTGTAGAAATTCAATACGAGCGGAATGATATAAATTTCGCGCGCGGAAAGTTCCGTGTGCGCGGCGATGTGCTGGAAATCTTCCCGTCCGGTAATCCAATTGAAACTGCGTTGCGTGTTGAATTTTTCGGTGATGAAATTGAGCGGATTTCCGAGTTCGAGACAGTTACGGGCAACGTAAAACGCACTTTAGCACACGCAACAGTGTTCCCTGCTACGCACTACATTGTCGGGCGGGACAGGCTTGAGCAGGCGCTTGAGGAGCTTGAGCGAGAGATGCATGAGCAGGTGGAGAAGTTCACCGCCGAGCATAAATTAATCGAAGCACAGCGAATCGCCGAGCGAACTAAGTACGACATTGAAATGCTGCGTGAAATCGGGATGTGCCGCGGGATTGAAAACTATTCGCGGGTACTGTCAGGGCGCGAACCCGGAAGCACGCCGCTGACTTTAATCGACCACTTTCCGAAAGATTTTCTTCTCTTTGTAGACGAGAGCCACGTTATGCTGCCGCAGGTTCGCGGCATGTTCGGCGGGGATTATGCCCGCAAAAAAAACCTCATTGACTACGGTTTCCGTCTGCCGTCGGCGTATGATAACCGCCCAATGAACTTCGAGGAATTCTACAATAAAATAAATCAGGTGATTTTCGTTTCGGCGACGCCTTCCGCGTTTGAAAAGGAGCGCAGCGCACGAATTACGCAGCAGGTGATTCGCCCGACGGGGCTGCTTGACCCGAAGATTACCGTAAAGCCGACAGCGGGGCAGGTTGAGGACTTGCTGTCGGAGATTAATATACGTGCAGAGAAAAAAGAACGAGTGTTAATCACTACGCTGACAAAGCGCATGGCTGAAGATTTAACGCGGTACCTTGAAAAATACGATATTAAAGTGCGCTATATGCATCACGATATTGATACGCTTGAACGCATGGAAATTATTCGCGACCTAAGGCTGGGCGAATTTGATGTTTTGGTTGGAATTAACCTGCTTCGAGAGGGTTTAGATTTGCCGGAGGTGTCGCTTGTGGCAATTCTTGATGCAGATAAAGAAGGATTTTTGCGCAGCGAAACGAGTCTTATTCAGAACATCGGCAGAGCGGCGCGCAACTCACAGGGCGAGGTTATTATGTACGCCGATTCGGTCACGCGCTCAATGGAAGCGGCAATTCGCGAAACTAACCGCAGGCGGGAAATTCAGGAAAAACATAACACTGAACAAGGAATTACACCGCAGACGGTTGTTAAAAATGTGCGGGATATTATTGAGATTTCAAGTAAAGACGAGGCTTCAAAAGGGGAAGGCAAGAAAAAACGTAAGCTCACAAAGTCAGAAAAAGAACTTCAACTTAGAAAATACACCGCGCTCATGAAAGAGGCGGCGAAGGTGCTTGATTTCGAGCAGGCGGCGTATTTCAGGGATTTGATTATAGATTTGCAGAAGTGATATAGTCCTTTAACTTAAAAAGCGTTTCGCTTTTTAAGTTAAAGGGGCTTGCGCTGTTGCGACAGCGCCCGCTGCGCTCACGCAGCGGAAACCCGTTTAAATTGAAACTGTGGAA
>JAITFV010000175.1 GCA_031281115.1 Oscillospiraceae bacterium
CGAGGACATGGTAATTGAGAACGTAATCCGCCACGGTACAGCCGACATAGGGCAGAAATATCTCGACTGCATAATCGGCTCGGCGAAATCGTATGCGCGGGATATATTCACGGCACTTGAGCAATACGAATATAACCCCGAACTCATGCGACTGTACGTTGTCGGTGGAGGCGGGTGCATAATCAAGAATTTCGGCGATTATGTTCCTGACCGTGTGACTATTATCAGCGACATCTGCGCGACGGCGAAAGGGTATGAGGAAATCGCGCTGTCTGCTTTGCGGAAGGAGGTGCGCGGTGTCTGAAAAGAACAATGTCAAAACTATCTGCATTAGATTTAATCTAAGCAAACCGCTCCACCGGAAAGCGTATGATTTTCTGAAAATGCAATCCGAATCGAAAAGCGCGGTTGTTATTAAATCGGTCGCAGATTATTCCGATAATCACGAACGTGACGAACGGCTCACGCAGAAAATCATATCCGCACTTTCGGGTGTGGTAAATATTCCGACAACTTCGGAAAAACAGATGGAAGAATCAATCAGCAGTGAGATTGATTTTGATTTTCTCGGCGGTTGATATTAATAATCGGCGTTTTTAATATCACCGAAATAAAAGTGATATTAATTATTGCGATTTTTAATATTACTTTATCGAAAATAAATTATCACAGCAACATCGTTTCAAACAATGATATTAATTCTGCTCGAATTTAATATCATTTTTTTGTTTTCAATAAAATGCAGTTCCCACCACACACGAACCCCCAAACCTAAAAATTTCGCTACACATTTATAGAAGTTTGGGGGTATGCAGGTAGTGCCAACGTCTATACTTCACTGCGTTTTGTATAGACTTATGGCTCACCTGCTTAGAGGGCTGCCGCCCTCCAAGACCTCCCGCTTCAAGGGGTTTCCCCTTGAAAATCCCCGCCTGCTTTTTTAAAAAGCGGGACAAAAAACTTTTAAACTATATATAAGGAGTGTGCCAATTATGAATAATAATCGCAAACGCAACTGCCAGTTCGCTATTCGCATAACCGAAGATGAACAGGCACTTTTTAACATCAAGCAGTCATTGAGCAAGTTAAGCAAAACCGACTTCTTTGTGAAAATGGTGAACGATACTAAAATAATAACGTATCATTTCACCGAAGAAATTCACGAAATATATCGTGAGCTTCGCAAAATCGGCGTTAATTTGAATCAAATTGCCTACTACGCAAACGCGGGATATTTCCCGCAGGCAGAATCCGAAATGAAACAAATCGAACCGCTTTATGAATCGGTGATGACAGCGTTGAAGAAGTTCCTCGAAAAGCCGCTGATTAACGCAAAATTCACAGATGTTGGGTTGGTGAGTAAACTATGAAAACATATGACATTGAATCGGGGAAAACGAAACATTCCATTCTTTGTTAGTGTCGAAAGGACATGGTGAAAATATGGCTTTTGGAAATGTAAACATCAAGTATAAACCGTGCAAATCCGTCGGGCAGCTTAAATCAGCGGAGAAGTATATGCTTGGCAAACGGCACGACCAAATCAAGGCGGGTGTGGTGAAAACCGCACCCGATTTGTATTCCGTGCTCGGTTGCAGCCGCGACAACTTCGCAAATAATGTCCTCGTCACGCGCAAACTTCACGGCAAGAGTTACGGCAAAAACGAAACCGATGACGTGATTGCACACAAGCTCTCGATTTCGTTTCACCCTAACGATAACCATAAATTAAATTATCACATGGCTTTCGAGATTGCACAGCGATTCGCCGAGAAGTTTATAGCAGAAAAAGGTCACGAGGTACTTTTCGCAGTTCATACGGACACACCCCATAAGCACGTTCACTTTCTTATCAGCAATTGTAATATGAGTACCGGAAAGGCATATCGCCGGAACAAGAAAGATTTATGGGGAATGTCAAAATATTTCGGCGAGCAGTGCTTGGAGTATGGGTTAGTAAACTCTGTGCGTGATGCGTTTTATAATCACGAAAAGGATAATTCGCGGAATAAAATTACCTTGCCTGAAAGAAAAATGGCTGAACGTGGAAAGGACAGCTTTAAAGAGGAGTTGAGGGAAGTGGTGAGTGCGGAAGTCGCAAATCCGGTAAACCGGACTTTCGACGATGTGGTTCGCGCCTTACGGGAAAACTGGAACGTCGAGTGCCGCGTCGCGGGGAACACAATATCTTACCGTCACCCCGAGTTTAAAAACAAAAACAACGAGCTTGTTTCCGTTCGCGGGAGCAGGTTGGGTGATGCGTTCACCCGGAAAGGAATTGAATATGAGCTTGATAAGAAATCCATCACAAGACAATCGGAGTATATCAGTAACGCCGACAACGACAGAACTATTACAACGGCAGAAGTTAATTCCGAGTGCGAAATTGGAAAGAATCTGGACTACAATTCTATCAATGCAAGAACGCAATTTACAGGACTGCGAGGACAAACACAAAGCAACATTGATGTACGCAATGATGAGCCAAATCTGCGAAGTGTTGACAGCTTTTATGAGCGATACAGAAAACCGATTAAAGACGATGAACAGCCAACAATTGCAAACCTTGAACCTCCAAAAAGAGTACGAAGTAAGGGTGCGAGATGACGGTATGAAGATTGTCAATGATTGTTATCATTCCATCTCAGAATTACAGAAGAAACAATTTGACAGTATGTTAGACAGCATGAAAAAATCGTCTGATGTGATGATAAAAAATACCGACAAAGCGGCTTTTAAATGTAATCAATCTGCTCAACGTGCCGAAGAATCTGCCGAAAAAATGGCATCACTTAAAGAGTGGCAGGATTTTTTGCAATAGGTTTCGCCCAGTGCGGTTGTATTGTACGGTTTGATTCAACTGTTGATATGGGTGTTGTAGAATACAGGAGCAGGAGCGCAATTCGCCTCTGCTTTTTATTCTAACACGAAATAAAAATAAATTCAAGACAGCGGATAAAATAATTTTGTGAAACCTATTCCATTTCATAAATATTTATGTTATAATGGTTATACACAAGAATCTTAGCACTAATCGGAGATTAGTGCGAATCCGCTGTTTGGAAAGGATTAAAAATGTTAAAACAGCAGGATAAAATAACGGCATTATATTGTCGTTTAAGTCGTGAAGATGAATGCGGGGGTGGCGACAGTTCCAGTATTCAGACACAAAAGGCGATGTTGTCGCAGTACGCAAACGAAAACGGTCTGCTCAACTGTGAGTTTTATGTGGACGATGGAGCAAGCGGGGTCAGTTTCGAGCGTGAGAATTTTCAGCGTATGATTACCGACATTGAAAGTGGAAAAATCAGCACGGTTATCACAAAAGACCTTTCCCGGCTCGGCAGAAACTATCTCGAAGCAGGGCGGTATCGTGAATTATTCACCGAGTACGGAGTGCGGTACATTGCAATGTCAGATGGCTACGATAGTTTCAATGACGACGGCGGCGATATTGCTACTCCGATAAAGGAAATCATTCACGAGTTTTACGCAAGGGATTGCAGTAGAAAATTGAAAGCCGCCTACAAAACTAAGGCGCAGAACGGCGGGTATGTCGTCGGTACAGCACCTTACGGATATGAAAGAATCAACGGAACAACCAACAGGCTTGAACCCGATGAAAACGCACCGACTGTTCAGCGAATGTTTCAAATGGCTCTTGAAGGAATGAACGCTAATCAAATCGCAAAAACATTGGAAAGTGAACAAATCCTCGTGCCGCGAGCGTACAAATTCCGAAAAAGCGGAAAAGATTTAGGAACGCTTTCATCTCACCCGTATTCATGGTCGGTAAACACTGTGCTTACACTTTTGAAAAATCCTGTCTACACAGGAAATTTATCGTGTTTGAAAAGCGAGCAAGTTTCAATCAAAAACAAAAAGAAAAACTTTCGCCCCGAAGAAGAATGGGTTATAACTGAAAACACCCATACTGCCCTCGTAAGCAAACAGGATTTCGATACTGTGGGGAAGCGGATTAAATCCAAGCAGCGCACCAAAGAAACAAATCCGCTTAATCTTTATCGCGGCTTGGTGCATTGCAATGACTGCGGTGTGCGGATGTCGTTTTCGTCTAATTCGAGAGGAAAACCAACAGGCAGTTTCCGTTGCCCGCGCAATGTCCGTTACGGCAAACTCGAATGTACACCTCACCCGATTTCGATTGATGTTCTAAATACGGTGGTATTATCGGACATCAAACGTCATGCGGGATTAGCCGAGAAAAGCATTGAAAAATATGTAGAGTATTTGACTAAATCAACCGAACGTGAATCAATCGGCAAAAACAATTCATTGAAAAAAGAAGCTGATAAATGCAACAAGCGATTGATTGAAATTGACTCGATTATTCAAAAACTTTACGAGGACAAAGTGTTTGGAATTGTTACGCAAGAGCGATTTGTTTCAATGTCTTCTGCTCTCGAAACGGAG
>JAITFV010000210.1 GCA_031281115.1 Oscillospiraceae bacterium
GACAGCGCCCGCTGCGCTCACGCAGCGGAAACCCGTTTAAATTGAAACTGTGGAACAGTTTTCAATTTAAACGATTATAATATAAAACAGGGAGCGAATTTATGTTCACCGAAACCGTAAGTCTATGGCAATACTTAGAAGAAGCTGCCGAGTCAAACCGACCGATTATCATCTACGGCATGGGCAACGGCGCGGAGAAAATACTCGCCGTCATGGAAGCCCGCGGCTTGGAACCTGCGGCTTTTATGGCGAGCGATGAATTCGTGCGGGGACATAGCTTCCGCGGCTTTGAGGTGAAAAAACTCGCTGACATAGAAAGACAGTACAGCGATTTCATAATTTTAATAGCCTTCGGGACAAACCGCCCCGATGTACTTGAGAAAATAGAACGGCTCACGGAAAGATACGAGGTTTACGCGCCCGATGTCCCTGTTTACGGCGATGTTTTATTCGATGAAAAATATGTGGTTGAAAACGTCGGAAAAATCAAGGAAGTTCGCGAGTTACTTGCAGACGAGCAGTCTAAAGAAATCTTCGATAAGTTAATCGATTATAGAATAAGCGGCAAGTTAGAACCGCTTCGCGCCACGGTTTCAGCGCGGCAAAACGCACTTGATTTACTTAATATTAAGCTTGATGAAAGCGAGGTTTTCTTCGATTTCGGGGCTTACGACGGCGATACGGCGCAGGAGTTCGCCGAGTATACAGGTGGAAGCTACAATAAGATTTATGCTTTTGAGCCTGATTTCCGCAGTTTTTGTAAACTTCGGCGCAGACATTATCTGATAGAACCGGTGAAGCTTGAGGCGATTAACGCCGCTGTTTATAATCAAGACGGCGAAGAAAAGTTTTCAAACGCGGCAGGCAGACAATCGTCAATGCTCGGTGTGCTGACTAAGGACAAAAAAATCAAAACTATAAAAGCGGATACTTTCTGTGAGAAAAAGCAGGTCAAGCCTACGCTGATTAAAATAGATGTTGAAGGCTGCGAGAGGCCCGCGCTTGAAGGCGCGGCGGCGACTTTGAAGAAACACAAGCCGAAACTTATTGTTTCGCTCTATCATCGAACCGAGGACTTGCTTGAACTGCCGCTTATGCTTAGAAAAATGAACAGCAGATACAAAATGTATCTGCGCAGACATGAGTATATTCCGGCGTGGGATATTAATTTATACTGCGTTTAGAACCTGTCCTAAAATCTTAAGCGGGGCGGTTTATAATCGCCTGCCGAAAGGGTGTAAAAATGAGAAGAACTGTTTTTATTCTGTTGATTGTGGTTGTAATAGCTATAGTCGGGCTGTATACTTTTCTTGAATACAGAGTAAACGATATTGTTTACGTGGGTGAAATCTGGGAGCTTCGCTCTCATGACAGGGAGTATGCGGTTCGCAGACTTTATAATTCAAACGTTGATGTTGACGCTTTCCGTGAGCGGGTGGAGCCGCTGCTTATTAATGCGGAGTTCACAGAGGAAGAATTCATCGAGTGGGCGCAGCTTTCGGGCGAACCCGCGCTGTACCTCGCTTTTTATTACAGCGTCTATCCCGATTCCTACAGCAATTTCAGTGCGAGCGCTGATAACAGTTTATTGAGTGTCTATGGTGAGGGCGACGATTTTTATGTTTTATCAGCGAGAATTAACCAGGAATCCGCAATAGGGCAGACGGATTTTAATTTTAAAATAACGGATTTATACCTTGAGGTAACGACTGACGGCCCGCAGATTTATCTGCTCGGCGAAGAGTTTCACATAACGAAGGGCGACACAGAAATGTTCCCGGGGATGCCTGTTAAAAGCGAGGACGGACGCTCTATGGCGGTAGAACTCGGCGACATCCTTGATTTCTCATTCCATGTGGCAGGGACAGGCACGGTGACGCTTAAATATACCTACAATATATCCACAAGCAACATTTTTTCAAGAACAATGCTGGAAAGACAGCTTTTAATAGTAAATGTGTTTATTACGAGTACGGGAGACGGAGATTACAGGTTAGAGTATACAAGAGAGCCTTTTTCATCGTTGGAGGAGTTTTTGGGGTAATATCGTTTAGCTTTAAAACCGCCCTAAATTTACTGCTCGCAGCAATCCCAGTATTCTTCCCGCTCGTGCGTTGAAGGACGGCTCATCAGTGCTTTTAACGCTTCGGCGGGTTTTATACCCTCGAACAGTATTTTACATAACTGCTCAATAATCGGCACTTCAACATTATACATTTCAGCGAGTTCCATCGCGGAGCGCGCACTGCCGTAGCCCTCGACAGTCCCGACTTCCTCAACGGTTTCCGAGGCGGATAAGCCGCTGCCTATTAATTTTCCGGCTCTGTGATTCCGCGATAATTCCGAGGTGCAGGTGACGATTAAGTCGCCTATTCCCGCAAGCCCTGTGAACGTCTGCCAGCGCGCACCCAAAGCCACGCTGAGCCTTGTAATTTCTGCTAAGCCGCGAGTCATAATCGCGGCTATACTATTTGCGCCGAGCCCCATACCGAGCGCGATTCCGCAGCAGAGCGCAATCGTGTTCTTGAGCGCGCCGCCAAGCTCACAGCCGATGACATCGTCTGAAAGATAAATCCGCATGCTTTCGGTTTGCAGCGTATCTTGAATGTAATACGCCGAGGTTTGAAACCCGCAGTTGCAGGCACAGACTACAGTAGTCGGGACTCCGCGCCCGACCTCTTCTGCGTGGCAGGGACCTGTCAGCACCGCAATCGGATTATTCGGGAGAGTTTCGCTTATAACCTCAGACTGGCGCTTCAGCGTACCGCGCTCAAAACCTTTGCCGACATTTAAAAGAATCGTTTCGGGCGTAACAAATTCGGCGGCTTTTTGTGCAGTTTCGCGCACGAAATCCGAGGGAATCGCAAACACTAAAATATCGCAGCCGCGAATTTCGCTGATATCTGCCGTGAAGTTAATCTCCGGCGGCAGTTTTACGCCCGGCAATAACTTTTTATTCTCGCCGTCGCGCTTTATTGCATCTATTTCGTCTTGAAACTTAGTCCATGCGGTCACTTTATGTCCCGCCTTGCACCAAAGTGCAGCTAACGCCGCGCCGAATCCGCAGCCGAGAACCGCTATTTTAGCCATAATTACACCACCTCGTAGGGAACGCATTTATGCGTTCCGATTTTAGCGGAACGGATTAATCCGTTCCCTACCTTTTACGTTCACTCTGTCCGAGCTTCTTTTCGTTTTTATTAATCAGCCGTTTTATATTCTGTCTGTGCATAAAAATTAGAATCATCGCGATTACAGACGTGAAAATCACGCCTATGTACGTATAGTGAATATCCAAAATAAAAGTTCCCGCTACCCATACGCAAACCGGGTACAGAGCCGCCGCTATTATAGAACCCAGCGAGACGTATCTTGTAAGCGCTACTATTATTATGAACACAATCAGAGCCATTAATGCCGCAAGCCAGTTTATTATAAGCCCTGTCGCAACCGTAACTAAAACCGCTTTCCCGCCTTTGAACTTATAATAGAGCGGAAAGCAGTGCCCCAAAACTGCCGACAGTGAGCCGAGCCACATACACAAATAGGGAAAGTAACCTGCGTATTCTATAGGAGGGTCGATGTCTGAGATTGAATAAGCATCGGCAGGTAAGAAGAAATGGCAGAATAGTTTTATTAACAAAATCGAAACGACCCCTTTAAGCACATCGCCAAGCAAAACAAAAACAGCGGCAGTTTTCCCTTGGGTTCGCAGGACATTTGTAAGCCCTGCGCCACCGGAACCTAATTTCCGAATATCTTCGCCGCTTTTAATTTTTGTTACGATAATCGCTGGGTTAATGCTGCAAATAAGATACGGCGCAATTATTGCAAAAACAATACAAACGTATAGCATCAAACTTTTCTCCTTAGTTAATTGTCAATTGTCAATTGTTAATTGTTAATTGTCCGTCATTCGCCGCGTTCACGCGGAATTATTACAATCGGCGTACCGTCCATTGAGAACGTTTCGCGGATTTGATTTTCGATGTATCTTTGATATGAGAAGTGAAACAGGTCGAGCTTATTGCAGAAAACTACGAACGTAGGCGGTTTTACGCTTGCCTGCGTGATGTAAAAAAGCTTGAGCCTTTTTCCTTTGTCCGTCGGCGGCTGAACACGCGCAGTCGCTATTGCCAGCATATCGTTGAGTAGGCCTGTTGAGCTTCTGCGGGCGTTCTGCTCTGATGTGTATTTTATAAGCTCAAACAGCTTGTCTGTTCGCTGCCCTGTTTTCGCGGAAATAAACACGAACGGCGCGTACTTCATAAACGAGAAATCTTTTTCAAGCTTTTCTGTGAACTGCTTCATCGTCTTGTCGTTCTTCTCGATTAAATCCCACTTATTAACCGCAATCACGCTTGCTTTCCCTTTGTCGTGAGCGTAACCCGCAACCTTGGAATCCTGCTCGGTGAAGCCCTCCTCAGCGTCAATCATCATCACGCAGACATCGGCACGGTCAACTGCCATAAAAGCGCGCAATGCGCTGTATTTTTCAACGTTTTCGCCGCTTCTGATTTTAGATTTACGGCGCAGACCCGCCGTATCAATCAGGATATATTTTTCACCTTTAAACTCAACAGGCGTGTCAATAGCATCGCGGGTGGTTCCTGCGATTTTGGAAACGATTACGCGATTTGTACCTGCGATTTTATTTACTAACGAGGACTTGCCGGCGTTTGGTTTGCCGATAATTGCTATGTGCGGAATATCGTCGTCAGCCGGCGTTCCGTCTACATCCGGCAGAAATTTCACAACCTCGTCAAGTAAATCGCCCGTGCCGTGCCCGTGAACCGATGAAACCGGGAACGGCTCGCCTAACCCTAAATTATAAAATTCGTAAAGCTCCGGCGGGTTTTCGCCTGTGTTATCGCATTTATTTACGCAAAGCACAACCGGTTTACCGCTTTTTTGCAGTATTACAGCAACCTCGCTGTCGCCTGCGGTAACGCCGCTTTTTATATCCGTGACAAAAACAATTACATCGGCGGTGTCTATGGCGAGCTGCGCCTGTGTCCTCATTTCGGACATGATTTCATCTTTGGAGTCTTCAGTTCCGCCCGTGTCAACAAGCATAAACTCCCTGCCGAGCCAGTCGGTCTTGCCGTAAATTCTGTCGCGAGTAATACCCGGCGCGTCGTCAACAATAGACGTGCGCTTGCCTGTCAGTTTATTGAAAAGCGTGGATTTGCCCACGTTCGGGCGTCCGACGATTGCTGCTAAAGCCATCAGCTTTCCTCCCCGGGAACATAGTCAACAATATCTCCGATATTGCATTTTAAGACCTTGCAAATCTTTTGCAAAGCTTCCATAGAAACAGTTTCGTTTTTGCCTAACTTCGCTAATGTGTTAGAGCTAATACCGCTCAAGCCTTTTAATTCGGTTCTTTTAAGTTCTTTTTCGGCTAACAGCACCCAAAGTTTTTTGTAAGAAACAGCCATAATAAAATCTCCAAAAAGTATTGACAAATCTTTATAACGTGATATAATATAACCATACAGCCACATTTGAGTAGTTGTGGAATGTTGTAGTCGGCTAATTATCAAGGCTATATTAGACAAGTGTATTTATTCATGCAGTTGTTTAACTTTAAAACCACCCCGCCCCTCGTCAAGGAGGGGAATTGGGTTTGTTGAAACTGAAATCATTCCCCTCCTTGGAGGGGTGCCGCGAAGCGGCGGGGTGGTTTGTAGATAAAAAACGATGATATATCAATACATATATCTAACAGAGCAATTATTAATAACGGAGGTGACCATAATGACAAAATTTGAAGAAACCCTAAAACACGCTTTTACAGAGTCCCGGCATGAGCTTAGTATGCAAAACCGAAAGACAGATGCGGAGTACAAAAGCCACACAAAAAAACACAATGAATTGTATGATGAAATTAAAATTCTTCTTGGTGATAATCGTAAACTGATTAGCGACTATGAAGCGGCAACGAATGAAATGGGCAGCATTGACGATGAATTTGTTTATTTGCAGGGCATGATTGACTGCGTGAAACTGCTGCGAATAATCAAGATGATTTAATGTAGGGGCGGGTTTCCATGCCCGCCCGTTGCGGCGCGTTCGCCGGTCGGGTTTCCGCCGGTTGGGCGGTCGGGTTCCTGCCGGTTAGGCGGTCGGGGGTGGAACCCCGACCCTACAGAAGCGCGTCATAAAGCGCCGCGCCGTCTATTTCGATTACGCGCACCGGAATCCCCAGCGCGGCTTGTACATCTTTGACAGTAACATCGTCTAAGAAAACATCTTCTTCTGCCCGGTGCTGATTCACGCGGCGTGAAGATACCCGGTGCCGATACGCGCGGCGTGAAGATGCCCGGTGCTGATACGCGCGGCGTGAAGATACCCGGTGCTGATACGCGCGGCGTGAAGATGCCCGGGGCATCTTCACGCGAAGCATAGCCGTCGGAATCAGCAGTTCTTCGCCGAGGTCGCAGGAGCGCAGCTGATTTATCAAGTCTTGTCCCGTAATCAGCCCCGCGACTGTGACCGAGTGTCCGAAGAAATCATTTTTAATTGCATAAACCTGCACGTTTGCGCTTGATTTTTTCACAAGCTCTTTTATAAAAGGTGCGGCTGAAACGCCGGTCGCGATTGATTTTTTACGGCAGCAGCGCGCAGTCACCGGGCGATTGCAAACCGCCCTTGCAAATTCATGTTCCAAAAGCCTTAACATACCCACCCCGTTCTCGTACTGCGGGAAGTCACCGTAATGCTCATAAGGCGGCAGTTCGCGCTCTGCTAACAGATAAAGTTCATCGGAAGCATAAGGCGTGACACCATCGGCGAATCCGAAGCTGTTGATTATCTCAAGCGCGGCATTTGCGCTTTCTTTGTTAAAAGGCCGGAGCGGCGTTAAATTCTCGCGGTATTTCGTAAGCCCGACAGGCACACAAGCAATGCTGTTTACATTCATCGCAGTTAAATCCGCGAGAGTTTTTTTCAAGTACGCGCCGTCATTGATTCCGGGGCAGATTACAACTTGACAATTCAGTTCAACGCCTGCTTTTGCCATTCTGTAAAGATATTCTAATACCTCACCCGCGTTTTTATTACCTATCATTTCACAGCGGAGCGCCTTGTCCGTTGTGTGAACCGACACATTCATGGATAGCTTCATTTTAATTATACGCTCAACATCGCGCTCTGTCAAGTTTGTGAGCGAAATATAATTCCCCTGCAAAAACGAAAGCCGCGAATCATCATCTTTAAAATACAGCGTTTCCCGCAAGCCGCCTTGAGTGTCGGAGGAAATTCGGGGCGGGAGCTGGTCAATAAAACAGAAAACGCACTTGTTATTGCAATGCCGCTCTTCGTCCATCAGGTACGTTTCAAATTCCAGCCCGAAGTCATCGCCGTAGAACATATAGTCAAGGCAGTCATGAATGTTTTGACCGTTAATTGAAACAAGCCGTGAACCTGCTTTGATTCCGGCTTTATCGGCAGGTGAATTTTTAATTACATTTATAATTTTCATATTTTCACCATGTCCCTCCCGCACTAACGCAAAACGAAAAGCTTCATCATCCCCGTTTTATAGTCCTTTAACTTAAAAAGCGTTTCGCTTTTTAAGTTAAAGGGGCTTGCGCTGTTGCGACAGCGCCCGCTGCGCTCACGCAGCG
>JAITFV010000217.1 GCA_031281115.1 Oscillospiraceae bacterium
AGCAAAAGATGATTTCTTGCCATATTGAGAAAAATCGCACTAAATTATTTAGTGCTGAACACATGTTTGCACACAAAATCACAACTTGTGCTCACCCGCGCCACGTAGCCAAGATTCACAATGTTGGCTGAAATGTTGGCTGAGAAAAGTTTATATGCGTTTATGCAAAATATCTGCATATTGTAAAATGTTTACGGTGTTAACTATAATTAGTTAGTAAACAAAAATTATGTCCACGTAAAACGCAGGTTCAATCAGGGTTTTCGAACACGCCGTAAGAGATTCGAACTCCCGACCTCTTGGTTCGTAGCCAAGCACTCTATCCAGCTGAGCTAACGGCGCGTGTGAATTTTATTCAGTTTTTTATGCATCCAACCCGTTGGTTCGTAGCCACGCACTCTATCCAATTGAGCTAACGGTGCATGATTGACAATACACAATCGTATATTATACAAGAGTTCCGAAATACATTCTAACATATCGCGAACACTTTGTCAATACTTTTATTGACGAAGTGTTTTAATTATGTTATGATAGATATATGAAAAGGATTTTATGGCTGCAAACCGGCGGGACTGTAAACTGCCGTAAAACAAACTCGGGGCTTGCTCCCGGCACAAAAGCGGGAATCGCTGTCAATGTCAGCGGAATTAACTGCGAAACCGAGGCGATTTTCACGCTCGACAGCTCGGATATAACGCCTCATCACTGGCAAATGCTGGCGAAAAGAATACTCGAGGCGGGCGCAAATTATGACGGATTTGTCATAACTCACGGTACGGATACGCTTGAATATAGCGCAGCTGCGTTATCGCTGATGCTTGGTAACATCGAAAAACCGGTAATTTTCACCGGAGCTATACTTCCGCCGCACGAAGAAGACAGCGATGCTGCCGGAAATCTCACAGCGGCATTTGAGGCGGCACGGGACTTAAAAAGCGGCGTGTTCATTGCGTTCGCGGGGAAAATCATGAATGGTATTTCCTGCGTGAAGCTGCACTCTAAGGATAAAAACGCTTTTTTCGACACAGATTTAAGCGGGCGGCTTGCGGGAAGCGATGCCTGTGTCGCGCCGCTATGCGAGAAAGTTTTCGTGCTGAAAATCACACCGAACAGCAGCAGCGATATTGTCGATTTTATACTTGAAAAAGGATATAAAGGCGTGATTTGTGAGGGCTTCGGGCTGGGCGGAATCCCATGCGGTCTGCTTGAAAGACTTGGTGAACTTGTGATTAGCGGAGTGCGGGTTGTGATTGTATCTCAGTGTTTATGCGGCGGTGCGGATTTGAGCATTTATGCCGCGCACAGAAAGGTCCGGGACTTAGGGCTTGAAGCATGGAGCATGACGGCAGCGGCGGCGCTCGCAAGATTAATGTTAGAGCTTGGACCAAGGGATTGCTAAGAACCGAAATATAACGGAGGAGAAGGTCATGAAAATTAAACGAGTTTTGTCGGCTTTAATAACAGCCGCAGTTCTGTTCGGGATGGTGAGCGTATCGCCGGACAACGCAAATATTTTAAATCCCGAATCGGCGAACACAACACAAACAAGAGAAAATTCCCGGAGACTCCGCAGCAATCGACTTACCGCTGAACCTCTTTATGCTTCCGCTCTTTCGGCGACATCTTCGTCCGGATGGGATTTTTCTCTTCCGTCTCTCAAGGACGCTTATGAAGACTTCTTTCAAATCGGTAACATTATGTCGCCCGGAACAAGCTTCAGCCGTCTTAATGACTCGTATTCTACTGCCGACTTTTTTAAGGAGCAGTATAACGCTGTTACGCTTGAAAACCACATGAAACCCGACCATATGATGCCGACAAGAACATTTACCAATTTCGCGCCTGCCGACCAAGTCGTAAACTGGGCGGTTGCCAACGATATTGATGTAATCGGGCATACGCTCGTATGGCATTCGCAGTCGCCGAACTGGGTAAACGGCGGTCAGGGTAATCAGCCGCTCACCCGCGCACAGGCAAGGGCAAACATGGAGTTTTTTATAAACACGGCAGCAGGGCATTTTGCAGGCAGAGTTGCGGTGTGGGACGTTGTGAATGAAGCATTTTCCACAAACGGCGAGGGTTTCGTCAATACTCCCGGCGGCTGGAAAAACGCTCTGCGCTCCTCCCCCGCACACAGAGCAAATATAGGCGTCCCCGCCAACGACCACACGAATCAGCAATTATCACCTTGGTACGATGCATATGCTAACGGTGCAGCCGTGAACGAGTGCGGCTCGGACTATATTTATGATGCATTCGTATTTACGCGGCTCGCCGACCCGAACGCCGTGCTGTACTACAACGATTTCAACGAGGAAGCTCCGAACAAACGTGATGCAATCGCGCAAATGACAGAAGAATTAAACACGCAGTGGAAAACTGACCCGCGAAACACGGAACCCGGGCGCCTGCTGATTGAAGGTATCGGTATGCAGTCGCACCACTGGGGCGGCAACACAGCGGGGAATAACGGAACCTTCAATATCGGGCGGATTGAGGCTGCTATTGAGCGTTTCGCGCAGACAGGTGCAAGAATCAGCATAACAGAGCTTGATATACCTATGGGCAACTGGAACGCGCCGCACAACGGCAGTATGCTTAATGCCGCAATGCAGCAGCGTCAGGCGAGCCAGTACGGTCAGCTTTTTGAACTGTTAGTAAAGCATGCCGACAGTATTGACCGTGTTACGTTCTGGGGTGTGTCGGACAGCGTGAGCTGGCGCCATGAGGGTATGCCGCTGCTTTTCGATAATAATCTGAATCCGAAAGCGGCTTTCCGCGCTGTTATAGATGCCGCACCCGAAAAAATATGCCTTCATACCCCGGGCGAAGATGACTGCACAAGGTGCGCAGACTGCGGCGAACCGCTTGAAGGCGCGGAGCATAAACAGAACGTGCTTAATTGCAGAAAATGCGAAAATTGCGATTATACATTTACAAGCCCGCTTTGCGGAGTTTGTACTTACTGCGCTTGCGGGCATGAAGCAAGCGCGGCAGATTGTACGAAATGTGAGCTTTGTATGGGTATAATCCCGGATTCAAGCCACACAGAGGGCGCGCCGGCAACCTGTACGTCTGCACAGACCTGCACGGTTTGCAATTATGAGCTTGCGCCCGTCTCAGAGCATGATTTTCCGTCATCATGGACAGTAAGAACATCGGCTACAACTTCGGCAGCAGGTTTACAGTTCAAAACCTGTCAGCGCGAAGGCTGCGATTTTGAAATAACCGAAGTTATTCCGCGCCGTGTTTCGAGCGGCGGCGGCGGAGGCGGAGGTGGGGGAGGCGGAAACTCAACTCCTGCCGAAACTCCTTCCGTGCCGGTAGTACCCCCACCTTTCCAAATTCCGGCAAGAGTCATCAACGCAGCCGCAGGGATGCTTCCTGTTTTTCAGCAGCGCATAATAGCGACAGGCAACCAAACATTAGAAACAGGCGTTAATAATGCGGGACAGAACGCGATTCTCGCGAAATTAAATGCAGAAACAGGAGAACTTGAAATTGTTTCTTCTGCGGCTATCGGCGCAGATGGCACTGCGGATATGAATATCAGCCAAACCGGCGATTATATTATCTTAGTGCGGAAAATCGGCGATATTACCGGAACGGGTGAAGTTGAAACCGCCGACGCGCTCGCGCTGCTCAGGCACATTGCGGGAATCAACGAGCTTAGTGCAGTTCAGTTATTCGCCGCAAACGGCAGAATCGGCAGTGTAAACACTACCGACGCACTTAATATTCTTAAAATAGTCGCAGGTTTGTGACTCATAAATATAGTCGTTTAATTTCAAAATAAGCCTATTTTGGAGTTAATCGACTACAATCCCGCACTATGTTTTCAAGTTCCGCAAGCCGCTCCCTGCCCGCCGCACCGAGATAGAATTTAATTTTAGGCTCCGTCCCCGACGGACGCACCGCAATCCAGCTGCTGTCCGGGAAGATAAGCTTTACAACGTCAGACTCGGGCAGACCGTTTAAGCCGAGCAGATAGTCTTCGATTTCCGCGCCCTTGAAAGCGCGGAAATTTTGCATAATCGCACTCATTTTTTCCATACCGCCCGTACCGTCTAAAACGACGGAAATAAGCTTTTCGTCTGCATAACCGTACTTCTCGTATAAGTCGGCTAAAGCGCAGTGCAGTGTCATGTTTTTAAGTTTATAATACAGCGCCGTTTCACAGATGAGTACAGCCGCGATTACCGCGTCTTTGTCCCGCACAAAATCGCCCGCGAGATAACCGTAGCTT
>JAITFV010000220.1 GCA_031281115.1 Oscillospiraceae bacterium
TCCAAATAGTTGTGATTTGTGCGAGTGTGCAAGACAAATTGCCACTGCGAGCGCATCCGCTGCGTCGTCGGGCTTCGGAATAACGTCCAGCGTGAGAATCCGCGCCGTCATCTCCTGAACCTGCTTTTTATCCGCTTTGCCGTAACCTGTAACCGCCGATTTAACTTGAAGCGGCGTGTATTCGATGATGTTAATCCCGCGTGTTTTCGCCGTCAGAATTATTACTCCGCGAGCCTGCGCAACGTCAATCGCGGTTTTCTGGTTGGTTGTAAAAAATATTTTTTCGAGCGACATATATTCGGGTTTGTATTCGTTGAGTATTGTTGATAAATCAAGGTAAATCTCCTCAAGCCGTGCAGCGAAGTCCGTCCCCGATTTTGTGCGAATAACGCCGTAGGCAGGCGTTTTGAACTGTCCCCGAGCATAGTCAACCACGCCGTACCCCACAATTGCGTATCCCGGGTCAATCCCGATAATCCTCATGTTTTTTTTTTTTTTTTTACAATTTAACTAAATCAGTATATCATAAATTGCGCACTTTTGCAAATAAAAAATAAACTTTTCTGCTTTTTATACATAATTCACTTGAAATTTTCTTAAGTTTAGTGTAAAATTAAAAGATGAAGTTCAAAATTCTTTCTTTACTGCTCGCATTGACTTTAAACGGCTGCGGTATATTTAACGAATCAAGCGAATCGCCGCCTACGCTGAACCGCACTGATTACGCTCTCGGGACATACATTACTGTCAAAACTCCGGATATTCCGGTAACGGCAGCTTCGGCTCTCGACAAAGCTTTTGCCCGTTTGTTCGGGATTGAAATGATTGCAAGCGCGAAAAATCCTGAAAGCGAGCTGTTTTACGTTAATGAAAACGCTTATGGGCGCGATATTATTGTTTCGGACGAGTTGTACTCGTTGCTTCACACAGGGCGATTTTATGCACAGCTTACGGACGGTGCATTCGATATTGCTTTGGGTTCCATTGTCGAATTATGGGGAATCGGCACAGAAAACGCCCGTGTCCCCGAAGCGTATGAAATCACAGAAGCTCTTGGAAACAGCGGCTTTGAGCAGCTTGTGCTGAGCGAGGGAGAGCGCACGGTGCGTTTCCTGCGGGAAGGACTCAGAATCGACCTTGGTGCAATTGCCAAAGGTTACGCCGCTAATGAAATGAAGCGGGTTTTAGTCGAAAGTGGCGTGACCGATGCAATTCTTGATTTGGGCGGCGACATAGTAGTTATCGGTTCAGACCGGCGAATCGGCATTGCAGACCCGCGGAATTCTGCAGAAATTTGCGCAATTGTAACGATTTCGGATAAAGCTGTCATGACAAGCGGCGATTACGAGCGGTTTTTCGATGAAAACGGCGTACATTATCATCATATTTTTGACGGAACGACGGGTTTTTCTGCTGACAGCGGGATTATCTCTGCGACTGTAATTTTTGAATGTGCAATGATTTCAGATGTGCTCTCAACTGCGTTTTTTGTGATGGGTGTCGAACGCGCCGTTGAATTCGCCGCTACGATGCCCGAAATCGGCTACATCCTAATTGACAACGAAATGAATTTTTATTATTCGGAGAACATCGAAATTGAAATTATTAACTAAACAAAATATTGTATTTTTCTGCATAATTGCTTTCGTTTTTGCGGTTTCGGTTGTTTCGTGGTTTATTATTAGAAATATAAAAATCGAAAATCCTGTCGTCGAAATTTACAAGAACGGCGAATTAACTCACAAAATTGAACTTACTTCGGACAAACTTGATTTCACTATAATTGATGACAATAGCAATGTGATTTTTGTCGGGCATAAAGTAGGTGTTATTCATGCCGACTGCCCGGATAAAATCTGCGTGAATACAGGTTTTATTGACAGCGGTGTTTTTCCGATTATCTGCCTGCCTAACCGCCTTGAAATCCGAATTACAGACGGAGAAAACGAACTGCGGCTTGATGCAGTTGCAAGGTGATTTTATGAAAACGAACACGAAAAAGCTCACTCTGACTGCATTATTTGCGGTGGTAGCACTCATTATTTTTATTGTAGAAGCGCAAATCCCGCTTCCTGTGCATATCCCCGGATTGAAACTCGGGCTCGCGAATATAATAACTTTATTTATGCTTTTCCTTGGCGGTTTTTGGAAAGTGCGTGATGTGCTGTTAGTTTTGCTCGTGCGGATTCTGCTCGCGGCACTCATCGCAGGAAACCCTGTGGGGCTTCTCTACAGCTTCACCGGCGGGATTCTGTCACTGCTTGTTATGTTTGCAATGAAAGCGGCATTTAAAGGCGCGGCGATTCCTGTAATCAGCGTCGCGGGCGCGGTTGCCCATAATATAGGGCAGATTGCGGCGGTTATGCTTGTTTGGCAGAGCGCGAGCGTTTTGGTTTATCTGCCGGCTTTAATCGCCGGCGGCATAATAAGCGGCTTACTTACCGGCTTCGCAGTATATTTTCTGTTTAAAACACATCCGAAATTTATCGGTTTTTTAGGAGGTAAAAATGACATTCGATGATTTAAGAAGTTTCTTGGAAAAAAAGAATCGCCGCAGCGCGATTTTGGACGAGGATTTTAAGCTGCTTTGGGATAAGGACGGCTTCTTTGGTTCCTGGAAGATCAACTTCCCGGACAGGGAAGATTTCTTCGACAAAAAAGAAGTTATAATCTCGCTCGGAAGCGACAAAGCGAAAATCCCCATCAGCATAACTAAATACACGCTTTCCGACGGTGAAACCCGCTATGTTTGCGAGGCTTTCGACAGAGATATTTTAGCCGAGCTATTGTCAAAATCGGAAATATCGAAGCTGCTGAGCGATTATCTCGCAGACATAAATAATAAAGTTCATGCAATTAATCACTTTGCCGACACGTGTGTTTTGAGTAAATTAGTGCAAAGCGATGAGGCTCTGCTCGCTAATTACAAAAATCAGGCGAGCGCATCGTATGATTTGCTGGCGCTCAGCACGAACCTCGGCTATTATTTCAACACATTTTCGTATTCGGATAACAGTAAAATTGATATTTACAAGACAATCGACAACCTTGTAAAAAAGTGCAATGAGTTGCTCGGTTATTCGGCGGTTTCGCTGAGTTCAAAAGAGAGCGAGAAACTGGTAAAAATCCATGAACGTATATTTACGGTAGCATTTTTAAATTTAATTCAAAATGCGTTATTATACTCAAAAAGTGACAGTAAAATTGAAGTAAAAGTATTTTATGACAACACTCATGCAACGGTCAGCGTGACAAATGAAATTGACGGGAATACCCGTCCCGCTTATGAAAGCATAAGGCTCGGAATCGGGCTTCCGCTGATTGAACGAATCGTAACAAACGTAGGCGGGAAGGTATTTAACGAGCAGGAAGGCAGTACTTACAGAGCGCATATAACGCTGCCGCTCTACGTGAGGAGCGGAGTAGAAGAAGCCGTGTTTGAGCACGGAGCAACGGAATTTATAACTCAGGCAGCGAGATACATTCGCAGTTATCTCAATCCATTTATTAAATAGGAGGTTCATATAAGTTTGAAACAAAATACAACTAAAACGGGGGAAACGTTGTTTTCATTTCTCGTTAGTGAAGAAAGGACTTTATGAAAATATGTACAAAATATTAATCGCAGATGATGAGCAGAAAATCAGAGAGGTTCTGCGCGAATATGCCGAGTTCGAGGGACACGAGGTTGAGGAGGCTGTTGACGGCATGCAGGTCGTGGAACTCATGAAAAGCAATACTTTCGATATCATAATTATGGATATTATGATGCCGCGGCTTGATGGTTTTTCCGCTTGTAAAGAAGTGAGGAAATTCAGCTCTACGCCTGTGTTAATGTTATCTGCGCGCGGCGAGGAATACGACAAGCTTTTCGGGTTTGAAATGGGAGCGGATGACTATGTTGTGAAGCCGTTTTCGCCGAAAGAAGTGCTGGCGCGCGTACACGCGATTATCAAGCGCAATCAAACACAAGTCGCGCAAAATGATACGATTATTTATGAGGGACTTGAGATTAATTTCACTGCCCGAGATGTAAAAGTGGATGGCGAAAAGGTAGGTTTAACGCCGAAAGAATACGACTTGTTGTTCTACTTGGTCAGAAATAAAAACATCGCGCTTTCCCGCAATAAGCTGCTTGAAGCGGTTTGGGGGTATGACTTTTTCGGAGACGACAGAACGATTGACACTCATATAAAAATGCTGCGTAATAACCTCGGCGAATACAGGAAATATATAGTTACGTTAAGAGGAATGGGTTACAAGTTTGAGGTATAGCGGGGCATAATCTGCCGGATTTCGGCGTTTGCCGAAGCCGCTGCCGGGGCGATAGTATTTGTGATGAGGGCTTATTAATATATGTTCAAATTTATACATAGTATGCGGTTCCGGGTGTGGCTGATTTTTATCGGATTCACAACAATTATACTCGGCTTTTTATATATAAATCAAATTATAATGCTTCCTAATTATTATACGTTTATAAAAACACAGGAAACCACAGGAACGGCGCGGGTTCTGGAGCGGAATTGGGATAATATTAATTTGATTGAGGAGATGCAGCGGTTCTCCCGCGAGCATGAAATGTTAATCATTATTAACAGGTACAGCGGCGGAGTGTTTACCAATCAGATGATTTCTGATTTTGATAATATGCAGAGCCGTATTTCGGGGGACTATTCTGTACCTGCGAAAGAAGTTCTGCTTAATGAAGTTTTAGAAAGCAGAGACGGTTCCGCAACTCACAGACTAAAAATCGACGGGCGGGAAGCACTGTGCTACGCAACACTTGTGGGTTCCGCTAATGATATACGCGGATTGATTGTAATTTACAGCTTTTTGCAACCTCTCGAAAACACGCAGGATATTCTGCAAAGTCAGTTTTTTCTTTCGGCGGCAGTGCTGTTTGCGATTGCTTTCCTTCTGTCGGCGTTTGTCGTACTTAACGTCTCTAATCCTATAATTAAAATTTCACGCAGCGCAAAAAAACTCACCACAGGCGAGTTTTACATGAACACAAAAGGAAGCGACTACGCCGAAATAAAAACACTTACAGAGAATCTCAACAAAGCTTCGCGTGAAATCTCGAAGACCGAAAACCTGCGCAAAGATCTCTTCGCGAATGTTTCGCATGACCTCAAAACTCCGCTGACAATGATAAAAGCTTACGCCGAGATGATTCGGGATTTATCCGGTGATAATCCCGAAAAACGCGAGAAGCACGTGCAGGTAATTATTGACGAGGCAGAACGGCTCAACAGCTTGGTTATAGATATGCTGGACTTATCGAAACTGCAAAGCGGTGTCGCCAAAAAAAATGTAACTTTCTTCAATTTTTCGATGCATTTGAGCGATGTTTTGGGTAGATTCAGTAATCTGTCGCGTGAACACGGAATTACGTTTGTGCCGGAAATTGAGAATAATCTGCTTATGAAAGCCGACGTTCCAAAAATAGAACAGGTCGTATATAATTTGATTAATAATGCGGTAAATCATACAAGTAAAGACGGAAAAGTAATTGTAAGATTATCAAAAAGAAAAGAAGCAATCGGACGTTTTGAAGTAAAAGATACAGGCGCCGGAATAGCGAAAGAAGAGCAGCCGTACATTTGGGAAAGGTATTACAAAGCGCAAAAATCGCAGTTCCATAAAAGAACTGCGGTAGGTACCGGAATCGGGCTTTCAATTGTCAAGAGCGTGATGGAGCTGCACGGATATTCCTATGGTGTGAGCAGTGCGCCCGGTAAAGGCAGTACTTTTTGGTTTGAGTTTCCGTGTGAATAACTCTAACACTGCTATAGTATAACTTGAAAACAACCGGGCTAAAACAGTCCGGTTATTTTTTCGAGCAGCATATTATGCGAGTGCTCGTCAAATGCAAAAATGAGCATTAAAATCACCGGAAGCGAGAGAAAAAACAAAGCGATTTTTTTTGCGCCGCTGATTTCACTCCATGCGTTTTCGATTTTATATTTTCTGATTACCGGAATTCTTTTTATGAACGCAGCGATTCCCACTACAATCAAAACCAAACATGCAACCAAGTAAATATTATTGAAAGTAACAATGAGCATATTTTCCCAGTTCGTGATTTCTACTAATGAAGATATAACTAAAATCCCCGCCGCGACAGCGTTTAACAGCGCGTGAAGAACCGTAACAACAAAGAGCGAGCCGGTTGCGTAACGCACATAACCGAGCGCGAAACCGAGCGCGGTAGTGTAAAACAGCATATATAAATTGCCATGCATCAGCCCGAAAAGCAGCGAGCTGATTATAATCGCGGCGCCGTTACCGTAAGGAGCGAGCGCATCATACATGATTCCGCGGCAGAGAAATTCCTCAAAAACAGGCGCAGCGACGACAAGCATAAACACCATGATTATTAGGTAAGCGGCATTGCTTGACGGTTCCATCGTTGTCGGTTGAAACACTTCTTCAATCCGCGTGGTTTCCTCGGTAAATCTTGAAATCAGCCAATTAACAAGAATTGTTATAAGCGCAAAACCGTAGCCTAAGCCGTACATTGCGGGGAAAGTTCCGAGTTTTTTAGCTAAGCGTTCGGGCTTTTTATACAACCCGTTTATTTTTCCGCTGTAATAACCGAAGCTCTTAAAAAGAATAGCGGCGACGAGCAGCGGGACCGCATAAACCAGCAATAATGAAATAATCCCCTGCGAAACATGAAATGCGGTTTCGGAAATTCCGTCTGTACGCATGATTAAACTCACGGTAAATCCCGCGGTAATCCTGCATATAAAATACACGCACATGACAAAACCGAGTTTGGCGCAGACGGTTTTGTAGGCAGAAAGGGCGGGTTTTTCAGCTATGATTAATTCGTTCATATAAAAGGTCCTTTTATGTTTTATAGTCCTTTAACTTAAAAAGCGTTTCGCTTTTTAAGTTAAAGGGGCTTGCGCTGTTGCGACAGCGCCCGCTGCGCTCACGCAGCG
>JAITFV010000232.1 GCA_031281115.1 Oscillospiraceae bacterium
CTGTTATGCATTTCATATATCCTTTCAACACTAATGTGCAATTAAAATGTTCGTTTTCTCAGATTTAAACGAGTATGTTTCACCGCGACACCCGCCCCGAGCCGTCGCCGCCCATAAGCTTCTCGACTTCCGAAACTTTAACGCGGTTGATGTCGCCCGGAATGGTGTGTTTAAGGCAGCTTGCGGCAACCGCAAACTCCAAGGCTTTCTGCGGGTCGTTATAAGTTTTTAAGCCGTATATTAAACCCGCACCGAAAGAATCCCCGCCGCCCACGCGGTCAACAATGTCGGTAATTTCGTACTTTTTACTTAAACAGAACGCGGTTCTGTCATTTAAACATGCCGCCCAGTTGTTAATGTCTGCGCTTTTGCTTTCGCGGAGCGTAATCGCGAGATACTTCAGGTCCGGGAATTTCGCCATTACACGGCTGCTTAAATTTTCGTAAGCGGAAATGTCGAGCGCGCCTTTTGTAACGCTTTCACCGGATATGATTCCGAGCGATTTTTGGCAGTCCTCCTCGTTTGCAATCCCGACGTGAACGTATTTAAACAACTCCCGCATGACCTCGGGCGCAGTCTTGCCGTATTTCCAGAGCTTTGCGCGGAAATTTAGGTCACAGGAAACCGTAAGTCCCATTTCGTTCGCGGTTTTGACAGCTTCCAAAGAAGCGTCAGCCGCGCTTTGGCTTAAAGCGGGTGTGATTCCCGTGATGTGAAACCAGTCTGCATCGGCGAGAACATCGCGCCAGTTTATATCGCCGGGTTTGATTTGCGAAATGAGCGAGTTTTCACGGTCGTAAATCACGTTGGAAGCGCGCTGATTTGAGCCTGTTTCCAAGAAATAAATACCCATTCTGCCTTCCCCGCGCAGAATTGCACTCGTGTCAACGCCGAAGCGGCGCATCTCGCCTATGCAGGCGTCGCCTATATCGTCTGCGGGCAGAGCGGTAACGAACTTTGCGGGGATTCCGAAATTACACAGCGATGCCGCGACATTGGCTTCGCCGCCGCCGAAAGAGGCTTCAAGTGCGGGGCTTTGGAAGAAGCGTTCGTGCGCGGGAGACTTGAGCCTGAGCATAATTTCACCGAAAGTTACGGCTTGCTTCATATTTTCGTTATGTCCTTTCATTACCGATGGGGCGGTTTGCAAAATAAATATATAGTTGTCCTTTTAAATGATAGCAAAAATTTCAATTTTTGTCAATAAGTGAGTTGACAAAAATAAAAAGTTGTGGTATGATACAAATAAGAAAGGCAGACCTGCACGAATCCGCACGCGAATTCGTGCGGCGGTCAGCCGAATATCAAATTACTGAAAAGTAACCGACTTCTTTGCTGTGACGACGGTTACTTTTTGCTTTTGTTGCAGAATAACTTGTATGTGAGATATGCTGACAACAATGTTCCTGCCGCTGTCAACATTTGCCAAAAGTCGTTCCAAAGCATAGTCATATACGCAGCCCCCCTTTCCTATATCTTTACCGGTGATTGGGGTTTTCGGCTGCCCGCCGTTTAACCGTAGTTATTGGTCTGCCTTAAATCTCATTATAACACAACTGTAAAACCCTGTCAACAAACCCCGACTGTCATTGAAAGTCGGGGGATTTTTATTTATCCGTATCATTACGAAGCCTGCTCGCTATATCTGAAATCAGCGTTATATCCTCCCCGCTCAAACCCACAACGTCAATGCTCGTTCGCTCGGATAAACCGAGCATGTAATCGGTCGAAACGTGGAAAAATTTCGCCATTTCTACAAGGCAGCGAATAGAAGGCAAGGACGTTGACGATTCCCAGCTGTTGACGCCTGCTCTTGTTAAACCAAGTTTTTTTGCGAGTTCTGTTTGCGTTAAATTACGTTCCCAACGCAATTCTTTTATCCTTTCAGCTACCATTACTATCACCTCTTGTTTAATAATAACTTAACATTGCAGAATAGACACTAACAAGATAAGTCACTTTAAATATAACATATAAAGATTTTAACACTTGACAAGAAGATTGATTCATGGTAAAATTTGGGTATTAAAGGCGAAAAGCCGAGAAATTGGAGGAATATTATGGCTAAAGAAACAAAAATTATAGAAGTGGGACCGTCTGAGTTAAATTCAACAATTAAATTTTGGGCAAGTTTTGGATGGGATGTAATCAGTAGTAATACGATAGATACCAGACAAGTACATTACGTTGATGGAGATGTCACGGAAGATATATTCGGCAATGTAACACAAAAAATAAACACAAGAGAAACTGGGGAGAAGTATATATCAATTACTTTTCAGCGTGATAAATCCATGGGGAATTATGATAAGTTAGTAGCGTTGGAAAATAAATATGTGTCTATTTCTCCAATTCTGCCGGGATATGAGCCGTCTCTGCCGAAAAAGTTTTCTGCTATCTTAATAATTTTATCAATCGTGGGATTGGCTGCTGGCATATTTCCGGGATTAATTTTTATTTTTATCTCTGCAATAAAATTTGCAACATACCCTAATCGTTACAAAAAATGGGAAGAAGAAGTTAAAGAATATAAAAAAAGCCAAGTACAATATGAGGCAGACATAAACACAAAAAAATCGATTTTAGCTCAAGCAGAATCGCTTTGCTGATGCTGTTAGTTATTTAGCTTTTAACTTTAAAAACAGTTCAATTTTTAACCACCCCGCCGCTTTGCGGCACCCCT
>JAITFV010000284.1 GCA_031281115.1 Oscillospiraceae bacterium
TTGAACATCTCCTTCCTATATATGGGTTCAGCTCGCATCAAGGTCGTATATGGTTAGATGAAAATGGTGAAATAGACTTGGAAAGAAATGCGTATCCTTATTCTCCGGTAATCCAACGCGATGAAGAGATAACACCCGCTATCGCCATAAGCGATGAAAGAATTTTTGTTATTGATTCGTATATAGATTCTGACGGAGTTTCCCGCGCAAAGCGCGGTGAAACGTTGCAGGAGTTTATAGGTAGGATTGAAGCGGTATTGGCTGATAACGAGCGAGCAGTTGTAAACCCGGCGGGTGAATAGATAGTTTTTGAGCGGGAGAATGTTTCTCCCGCTTGTTATTTGCTTGGAGAAATGTTTTTGCTCACGAAATCGGTCATGCATAATGTTTAATTCAAGGCAAGACATCACGTTGTCAACAATTAACACTTTTAACGAAAGAGCAGGTTGCACAGTGCCAATTGTAAACCGTACCTCGGTATGCGATGAAAATGATGGCTGCGGTGATAATGATAGGTGCAGACAAGAGCATCATAGGTCCGGAAACCATTTTCTACGTGTGAATCAAGGAGACAGAAACATGAGTATATTTAAGTTTGTCAACTTCCCGATTTGTTCTTATCGGGGTGATGGAGACCATATACCGGTTAATGGTTTGGCATTTATGTTAGGAGATACCACTCTCACAACATCGCGCTCTGACAACCCAGAACGCACTACAGCTCATGAAATATCGCATTTGTTTGGGGCAGAAGACAACACAGCAACGACTACTGTGTGCTCAAGTCCTGAATGTGTAATGACCCGCGGAGCTTCCACGTATGATGAATGGTGTGAGATACATATAGAACAAATTCTCGCAGGTCGCCATCTCAGATAAACAGATACTTATGCCAATATTATTAATTGAAAGGGATTTACAATTATGAAAAATAATTTATTAATTTCAATTATAGTTTTATTAACTATAATTATGTTCGCATCATGCGCAAACACAGCAGATGACGTGGCATTTATTAATGAAAACAATTCAATGCCACTCGTAAGTCAATCACAGGGAGAGGAGGCTTTTGAATCCCTTGAATTTTCATCGTTAGATGATTTCTTAAATGCTTATATTGCTAATAAAGAAGGTCGAGATATTGTTGATTTTGTGGAGTGGCAGGCAGAAGCGACATTAGATTATGAATCAAAAAGTGTTGCTTCAAAAAATACAGCAGAAAATATAAATCTTACATCGCTTGAAAAACTTCATCTGCCGATAGGGATTCCGGAGGATTTCACAATTCGCAGAATCACGGTTAGTGAATACGGTATAGTTTTCCGATATTTGCCAAAAGATATTGATGTTTCAAGTGATACGTTTTGGAGCGCGATGATGAACAATCCCAGTTTTGAATTAAGTATATTAAAACATGATTATGAAAATGTAATGGAAGCTATTTTAAGTCAACGCAACCAAACTGTAAACGATTTAATAGATGGAAAGGTTTCGTTCCGACAACCAAACAGATTTAATTGGGAGCAAGATGGATTACTTTTCGGGTTATATGTACCCTTAAAATTCCCAGATGCAGAAGTGCAAGAGCACCGTACTTTAAATGCATTAACTAACGATGAAATACTTGAAATGGTAAAATTTACAGAAACAAGAACTGTAAATTTATTAAATACAAATGAAGTTATGGCGTTAATTGAAGATTCATCAACAATTTCACGTGAAGACAACGAGATAGCAACTGACGAAGTCACATTTGATTCTTTGATTGACGAGTTATTTAATGATGAATAAATAAAATGAAAGGCGCGGCTCAAACCGCGCCTTTCTTGCACATCACACTCTAAAGTAATATTTTCATCAGATTTCCGCTTCATACATTTTTTTCTTGCGTTCTGGTTCATGCACTTCACGTTCAAGATTGCGTTTATTTGCTTCCGCTTTTCCTTTTCTAAGCCTGTTTTTTATAGATTCAACAGGATTGTCTGCAAGAGTTTTCTGCAACTCATCAACCTCTGCCTGCCACTTCTTCGGTGTAACTTTCTCCGGCAAAATTTTCAAAGCTTCATAATAAACAGCCAACAAAGGTTTATTATCATACTCAAAATTCCGTATTTCATTCTCGACAGATTTCCTGTTTAAAATATTCATGGGCTTATCTTTCAACCGCTTCAATTCATCAGCAATCGGCTTATACTTTTTCCGAATAGCGGCGGCTTCAATCAATTTATTCAAATCTTTAATTCGTGATTGAATTTCATTCCGCTTATGATATGTTAAAGGTTCGGATTTTATTTCAACAATAGAAGCCATACGCTCTTTAACCAAAGCAATAGCAGATTTCAAATATTTCAATACAGCATTATCCGCTTTTATTTCCCGATTAAGATTACCACAGCTTGTTTCAATTCCCTTACTTTCCATTTCACAAGCCGCCACCCCCATGTGAATGCTCGGAATAGTATCAACACCCTGCCGCTCATAACTTCGGTGGTCGATTCGGGCGGTGTGGTTGTTTTTTTCAAGGTATTCGTTACACATATCAGCCCATGATTCTCGCCAAATTTCTGCATTAGCTTGATTGTTCCAATCATTAGTCTGAACATAACAGCGTTTCCATTGTTTACGATTTCTGCCGTCAACTTTTTGTAATCCTGTTGTGGGGTCGATAATCGGAATACGCTCGCCATGTTCGTCAAGTGCGTAATCTTTCTTCTCACGGATTCCCCATGAACTGTCAGCATTAATAGGTCGCATTGTCAGCATAACATGAGCGTGAATATTATCATTACCATCTTCTTTCTTGTCATGGATTGCAAAGTCAACGCACATTCCCTCATCAACAAAATTCTTGCGGCAGTATTCACGGAATAATTCAATATTCTGCTTAACATTTAATTCTTTCGGAAGTGCAATGTCAAATTCTCTTGCAAGCTGTGAATTTTTTGCTTTCTCGATTTTCTCAACGCTATTCCACAAAGTAGAGCGGTCAGAAAATTCAGACGGTGCGTGTTCCGGCAATATGATTTCGGAATGAAGTACACCGTCTTTATTTATATAGTTGTGGGTAAGTCCGTCATATTCGTTCGTGAGTTTTTCGGCGGCACGGTAAGCGGCGGCGGCAACCGCCGACTTGCCTTTGCCACGAGAAATAATATTTATTGAAAGATGATATATAGCCATATAGATTTATCCTTTCAAGGAATATTTCGCCGTCAGGCGATAATAAAATTATCTGCTATAATTTTGATAAGCAGATGATTTTGATTCCGATGTGCAACATCGGTTTGTGGGTCGCTTGCGAACCGCCGCCCTCTGCGTAAGAGCGCACTTATAAAAGACGACCTTTGGTTGTCTATAAGTGCGCCCTTACGGGATTTGGCAGTTATCCCGCCACGTCTGCGGTGACAACTTCGTTGATTTCTTCATCGGGATTGCTCACGTTAAATGCTCCCGCAACAATATCTTTGAATTGCTCATTGTCTAATTCGGGTGCGTTTTCGATAAAATTTTCTGTAATCGCTCCACGCTCGATTAGTCGGCGGGTTCGCAATCTGCGTTGTTCGTGTTTTCTCCTTTGAAGTAATCGGGTGTATTGGTTTTGATATTGCCGTAATATACTCTCGTAGGATTCACGGTTCTGCTCAATTTGTAATAATTCGTTTTCAAGTTGTTCTAATGTTTTTCTTCTCATGGTAAAAGTTCCTTTCTCTTGGAATATAAAAAAGCGACCCATTATATAAATGAATCGCTTTCAAATATTCAGCTTATGCCGTTTTCTTTTTCTTCTTCGCTTGGTGACGTTTTAGAGTTTCTTCCCAGCGTTCGGGATTTTGCTCCCGCCATTTGCGTTGATACTCACGTTGATATTCACGTTTACGTTCCCGCCTTGCCTGTTGCTCGGCAGCTATTTCTTCGGGTGACTTGAGCGGTTGCTCGGTGAGTTTCCTTTCTTTCACCGCCGTACGTTCAGCCGCTTTCTTGGCGAGAATTTGTTCACGGTTCTTGTAATAATTCTCACGCCACTTCGCTTTTTTGATTTCTTCGAGGTCGATTTCTTCTGCTTCTTCGGGTTCATCTTCACCGTCAATCGGTAAATCAAACTTGCCGATAAAGTTTAAGAAAATTTCAACTTTTTGTTTCTTCACCCTGCCGTTGACCTTTTCGGGTTCATATATTATAACTTTTTCGATATACTCATTCAACATAGACGGAGTTAATTCCGTGAAGTCGGTATATTTTTTAACTACCTTAATAAACTGTTCCGCTTTCTCGCCGTCTGCTTGATATTGTTCCAACCCTGCTTGCAGTTCGGCGATTTGGGTTTCAAGTTCTGATTGTTCTCGCTCATAATCGCCGGAAAGAATTTCAAACCGCTTGTCGGTGATTGCTCCGCTTATTTTTTCCTCGAAAAGCCGTTTGATTATAGTGTCGAGTTCTGCATAACGCTTTTGGTTTTTGACAAGTTGTTTTCTTCGGGTCTTAGTGTCTTGCTCGTGCCGTAACTCGTTTTCATCACGCACGATTTTTATAAATTCAGCTTGATTGTTTCGTACATAATCGCTGACAGATTTAATCGCACCTAATATTAAATTCTGTGCTGTTGACGTGCGGATATAATGTCGGGTACATTTAGGCGGGTACTTTGAATATTGGTTGCAGGCATAACTGTCTTGTGAATCATAAACCCCTGCAAGTGTTCCCCTGTGATTGTATAACCGACTGCCGCAGTCACCGCAGTATAAAAGTCCTGTTAGTGGATTGGGGTCTTTGTTAATTCCTCGCCGTCTGACCGTTCTGCATTTCTGTGCCGTGTGCCATGTTTCGGTGTCGATAATCGGTTCTTGCGTGTTTTCAAAAACAACCCATTCATCTTGTGGACGGTAAGACATTTTTCGGGATTTATAACTTGATTTTTCAGTTTTGAAGTTCACAGTATGCCCTGCATATTCGAGTTTATCTAAAATATTCTGAACCGACCTACCGCCCCATGTGTATGGTTCGTCTGCACTCTTGGGAACATAATTACCGCCATCACGGATTGCAATATACACTTGCGGTCTTGTAACTTTTTCATCTGTGAGTATTCGGGCGATTTGATAAGCACCCTTGCCCTCAATAGTCATATTGAATATCCGTCTAACTACTGCCGCCGCTTCGGGGTCTATAAGCCAGTGGTTTTTGTCGGCAGGGTCTTTGACATAGCCGTAAATCGCCGCATTAGTCATGTGCTTTCCGCTATTTCCTTTTGCGTGGAGTACGGATTTAATCTTCTTCGACGTATCACGAGCGTACCATTCCGAGATTATATTTCTGAACGGAGTAAAATCATCATCACCTTTCAAGGTATCTACACTATCATTTACGGCGATAAGTCTGATTCCGTTTTCACGGAGCATTTCCATGAATAAACCTACACGAAGATAGTCACGTCCAACCCTTGACATATCTTTTACAATGATTACGGAAACATTACCGCTTTCAATTTCGGACATTAACTCTTTCCATGCAGGACGCTCCCAGTTCGTGCCGGAATAATCATCATCAGCGAA
>JAITFV010000298.1 GCA_031281115.1 Oscillospiraceae bacterium
AGCCGCCTTTGGCGGTTCGCGGCGTATACGCCGCGGGTTATAAAACGACTGTATATCCTTTAACTTTAAAAGTGTCCCGGTTTTCAATTAAAATGAGTATAATTAGACAAAAAAGATGAAAAACATACCGATTGGAAAGGATAAATATAATGAAACAATTTTTTATGGAAATGGCAGAACGCGCAATTAAAACATCAGCGCAGTCTGCCATAGCAATTATCAGTACAGCGCATTTCATAAGTGATATTGACTGGGTTCATTGTTTGAGCGCAATAAGTTTAGCGACATTATTGTCGATATTAATGAGCTTTTCGAGTTTTAATTTTGGTGACAAAGGTACGGCAAGTATTATAAAAATTAAGAAAACGACAAAGGATAATGAATAACTTGTATATCTATTTTCGCCGAATATAAGTGGCAGAAAGCGTTTAATTCATATTTTCATTAAGTCCTTTCTTCACCAACGAAGAATGAAAACAACGTTTTCCCCGTTTCAGTCGTATTTTGTTTCAAACTTATCATCCTCTGAAGCGCAGAACTAAATTCTCCAGCATTTTAGCCTGACTGCTCATTTCTTCGGACGCAGCGGCGCTCTGCTCGGCGGTCGCATTGGTATGCTGAACGACACCCGCTACTTTAACGATACCTTCATTAATCTCCTCGATTCCGACAGACTGCTCTTCATTAGATTGCGCTATTTGTGAAACGATTTGGCTGCTCTCATTTATGCCGGAAACAATCTCCACCAAACTGGCAGCGGTTTCGCCGGCTATGCGGGTTCCGAGGTCTGCCTTTTCTATTGAATTTTGTATCATACTACCTGTATTTTTAGCTGCTTCCGCGCTCTTTGAAGCAAGATTCCGCACTTCCTCGGCGACAACAGCAAAGCCCTTGCCGTGCTGCCCGGCGCGAGCGGCTTCAACAGCAGCGTTCAGTGCAAGTATATTCGTTTGGAATGCAATGTCGTCAATAACCTTAATCACTTTTTGGATGTTCTGACTCGCTTCGTTTATTCCTTTGACGGCCTCTATCATTTCATCCATCTGATGATTGCCTCTTTCGGCGTTATCTTTAATAGCATTGGCAAGTACGGCGGCTCTGCCTGCCATATCTGCATTATTTCTCGTTTTTTGTGCAATATCAGAAATAGAAGATGACAAACGTTCAATCGACGATGCCTGCTCTGCAGAATCAAGCGACAGCTGCTGGCTGCTGTCTGCGACTTGCCTCGCTCCGCACGTAACCTCGGTGCTTACAGATTTTATTTCCTTTAATACACTTTTCAGGTTGGCTGTTATTGTTTTCATAGCCGTTACATCCTGGTCAATTTCAACATAGCCGACCTGCTTGCCGGAAGAATTTTTGAGCGCGGCAATATCAACCTTAGAAATACTGCCGTCAGGTGTGGTATATTCGGTTACTAATTCACCGCGTTTAAAACATTCCACTCCGCATTTGGGGGTATTGCAGGCGGTGCAAAATTCAGACCATGCCGTACACGACCGCCCTTTCAAGTTTTTCCAGGGTATACCTATGAAATCAAGACCCACCTTGTTTAAGAAAGTAAAATTCATATTGTTGTCAATAACAGATACGACAAAAGGAATTGCATGGAGGATGGATTCATACCAGTAAATTTTACGGTTAATCCAGTTGGACAGTACAAAAAGAATAGGAACGATAATCAGCATAATCACGGCAATCGCGATGATAATCTGCCAAAGGGTTGAAAAAACGCTGTCCATTATAATTGAAGTTGGTTTAACAGAAACAACATACCAACCGGTGGTGGCAAGGGGTGTACTTATGTAGATAGAGCCGCTTTCGGTGTAAAAACCGTCTTTTTTAATTAATTCAAACATTTGCATAAATTTGCCGGATTCAACCGTATTTATATTTTTAAAGCTTGCATCCGGATTCGGAGCGAATGCAAGTTCGGGGTGCATTAGAATATCGCCGTTCGTGTCTAACAGAAAAGAGGTGCTGACTGAATCGGCATTGGCTTGTTCGACATAATCCACCATTGTGTCAAGCGGAATATCAACAGCAACCACTCCTGCGTCAGCATTGTTATTATTAACGGTACGCACGATAGCGAAAGCAAGCTGATTCAAGCTCATGTCATAATAAGGCGGCGGGTAAACAATCTGTCCGGGCTGCCCGGCGGCGGCTAAAAACCAGGGGCGCTGAGTAGCTACCCACGTTTCGTCGGGTTCCCATCCCATGCCGAAGATTCCGGTATTGTCGGCGAAACCGGCATAAACGTCAGATACGTCGGCATAAATGTTCACTAAGTCGGTGAAATATGCTTTCGCATATTCCCGGCTTGTATCCGGGTTTCGGAGCAGAGTGGCGTTATTTTCCGCTAAATCCCCTTTTGAACTAATCCACCCGTCAATTTTATTTACAAGCGAAATGTTTTCCTGCTTCATAATCTTAATACTCTCATTATAAATAGAAGAATACGCAATGGCGCAGGTAATCCCTGTGAGCGCTAAAAGACACACTACGATAAGGGTTAAAACCGGGGCTACGATATTATGCTGCTTCTTAAACATTTTGATATTACTCCTTGCTTATTTTTTAGGTTCTGTTACACTCGATTAACTTAAAATTCTATAAATTTTAAGTTAATCGGGATTACGCTGTCTGTGGACAGCGCCCGCAAACCGCAGTTTGCGGAAGCCCCTTTAACTTTAAAATATTATATATTTTAAAGTTAAAGGACTATAGAACTCCTCGCGTAATACGAATGCTTATACTGCGCAGTTATTCATCCTCTCTACAATCCTTTAATTTTTTAATGAGCCACGCTTTTAAAGTTAAAAACGAGTATATATTAATCCGCAATAAAACGCTTGCGTTTTTTAGGATTAATATTGTG
>JAITFV010000300.1 GCA_031281115.1 Oscillospiraceae bacterium
GGCGGCACAGGGACAATCAGCACAGAAATATCAAAGCTCGCAGCAGCTTCGGGCGCGGAATTATACCTGCTCAACCGCGGTAACAGCAATTCGAGACTTGAGGGGCTTGAGGGTGTTCATCACATTAAAGCCTGCATGGGAAATGAAGAAGCTGTAAGGCAAAAATTAGCGGGACACACTTTTGATGTAGTCGTGAATTTTGTCGTGTTTCATCCCGAACAGGCAGAGCGCGATATTCGGCTCTTCTCCGGCATAACAAAGCAGTACATATTTATAAGCTCGGCTTCAGCGTATCAGAAGCCGCTGTCGGATTATTTGATTACCGAAAGCACACCGCTTCACAACCCGTATTGGGAATACTCGCGTAATAAAATCGCCTGCGAGGAAACCTACATAAAAGCGTACCGCGAACAAGGCTTCCCTATTACCAACGTCCGTCCGAGCCATACTTATGACAAGCATAATATACCCTTAGCCGTACACGGCGAAAAAGGCTCGTGGCAGGTTTTAAAGCGTATAATTGACGGCAAGCCCGTTATTGTTCACGGCGACGGCAGTTCATTGTGGACAGTTACGCACAGCAGTGACTTCGCTTGGGCGTTTTACGGGCTTATGGGGAATATTCACGCAATCGGCGAGGCTGTTCATATCACAAGTGACGAATCGCTGACATGGAATCAGATTTATGAGTGTGTCGGCGCGGCGGTAAATAAAAAGCCGGTTCTGCGCCATATTTCCACTGATTTTTTAGTTAAATGCGACCCTAATCTTGAAGGCGGTCTGCTTGGCGATAAGTCTAATTCTGTCGTTTTTGACAACAGTAAAATCAAGCGGCTTGTGCCTGATTTTGTAGCTGCAACGCGATTTGACGAAGGTGTGCGCGAGAGTGTCGCATATTATCTCGAAAACGAATATATGCAGGTGCCTGACCCTGCGTTCGACGAGTGGACGGAGAAAGTAATCGCGGCGTATGACGGGGCGTTGAAAAATTTCGGATAGTTTATATAATGGGAAGGTAAAAATAATGAGTTGTATGTATGAAAAAGTGTGTTCTTGCCCAAAAGAAGACTGCCTAAATTATAAAAAATGTTGTGATTGTGTTATAAAACATAGGGAAACTGATAGTTTACCATTTTGCCTGTTCCCCGACAACGATGGCAATAAAAGTAACGAGAATTATTACAAATACTTAAAAGGGAGATTTGAACAATGAAACCTATTATTATTGACAAGAAATGCGGAGCAAGTGAGAGTGTATGCAAAGCATTAAAAGCTTGTCCTTTGGGGGCTATCAGCTACATAGAAATTGACGAGCCAATTTTAAGTAGGGAAGTAAACTGCACAAGTTCGCCGACAGCAGATAGCGGTTGTGGGTGTAATTGCGATTGTGGTGATGGTTCAAGCGATTGCGGCGGTTCACCTTACGGCAGAATTATAATTGATTATGATAAATGCACTATTTGCGGTATATGCGTAGATGAATGTTGTGGAAACGCTATTGAAATGGTAGTATAATCAACTTCGCATAATAATCATAATATTTTTATAAAAATGGAGGACATTAACAATAATGGCAAAAATTAACAAAGGTTTCTTGAACTTAAAAGAAAATTATCTCTTTATCGAAATCGGGCGGAAAATCCGCGAGTATACCGAAGCGAACCCCGGCAAGGCTATAATCCGCATGGGAATCGGCGATGTAACGCTTCCGCTTGCTCCCGTTGTTGTTGAAGCGATGCAGAAAGCCGCAGCGGAAATGGGCGTGAAAGAAACTTTCAAAGGCTATGAGGATTCGGGGCGCGGCTATAGTTTCCTGCGGGAAGCCGCCGCGGGATATTATAAAAGTTTCGGCGTTAGTATTGAGCCCGATGAGATTTTCATAAGCGACGGCGCAAAGTCTGACAGCGGAAATATAACCGACATCTTCGGCGAGAATAACGTTGTCATGGTCAGCGACCCCGCCTACCCTGTTTATGTTGACAGCAGCATAATGAACAACAAGCAGGTGATTTACGCTGACGCTACCGAGGAAACAGGCTTCGTTCCTGTTGTTCCGAAAGATGTAAAAGCAGATTTGATTTACTTATGCTCGCCTAACAATCCGACAGGCGCGGCTTTCACAAAAGAGCAGTTGACAGGTTGGGTGAATTACGCCCTCGAAAATAAGGCGGTTATTATTTACGACGCGGCTTATGAAGCGTTTATTTCGCCCGATTGTGATAACAATCCGCGAAGTATTTTCGCAGTGGAAGGTGCAAGAAGGTGCGCGATTGAAATCTGCTCTCTCTCCAAAACCGCCGGTTTCACCGGTACACGCTGCGGCTATACTACAGTGCCGAAGGAGTTGGAGTTTTATGACGATAGCGGCACGGTTTATAACGTGTTGAAAATATGGTCGCGCAGACAAGGCAGCAAATTCAACGGCGTACCTTATATAATTCAGCGCGGAGCGGAGGCTGTTTTTTCGCCTGAAGGCATGAAGCAAACCCGCGAAGCGATTGCGTATTACATGGAGAATGCGCGGATTATGTCGGAGACATTCGATGAACTGGGAATTAAATACACCGGCGGCAAAAACTCGCCGTACATTTGGTTTAAGTGCAATATGCCGAGCTGGGAATTCTTTGATTTGCTGCTGACGGAGAAGCAGGTTGCCGGGACGCCGGGTGTCGGTTTCGGCAAAAACGGCGACGGTTGGTTCAGACTTACTGCGTTCAGCACGCGCGAAAATACGATTGAGGCTATGAAACGGGTTCGGGAGTTGTTATAGCCAGTTAAGTTAAAAACGCAAAAGCGTTTTTAACCCGCGGCGTATACGCCGCGAACCGCCAAAGGCGGCT
>JAITFV010000029.1 GCA_031281115.1 Oscillospiraceae bacterium
GTGGTCATGCCGATAATTGCGTTCATCGGTGTGCGCATTTCATGACTCATGGTAGAAAGGAAGTTGCCTTTTGCCTTGCTCGCGGTGGTAGCCTGTTCAAGCGCCGATTCCAACAGAGCAGACGTATCGTTAATCTCCTGCATCATCTTTTTATATTCACGCAAATCTCTTGAGTACGCAGCAACCATATAATTATCCTTGTAGTCTACTCTTACAAGCGTAGACTCTACAGGCACCATTGTTCCGTCGGGTGCCAAGTGTACCCAGTCGAAAACATAACGACCTTCATCAAGTGCCTTATTCAGGCATTTTACAACTTTTTCGTCTGAACGTTCGCCGTCAGACTGAAACTCGGGAGTAAATTTAAAAACGTTATCTATATACTCTTGCTTGCTGCTTAATCCGAAAAATTTAACAGTCTCCTCGTTGCAATCAATTATATTAAAATCGGCATCCCACAGTTCACAGCACAAAGGAGTCGCGTTCAGCATAATTCTGATACGTTCTTCCGCTTTTACTATTTCGCGTTCCATTGCTTCAACGTTGTTCGCATAATCTTTCGCGGCAGCCTGAACACGTTTATGAAGAATCTGGTTTGAAATGCGTTTTAACAGCAGAGGCCCTGAAAAAGGTTTTGTTATGTAATCCACCGCACCTAAACTGAAACCCTTCCTTTCGCTCTCCTCATCGCTTTTCGATGTAAGAAATATTACGGGAATATCTTTAAAACGAGCATCGGTTTTTAATTTTGTTATGGTTTCAAAACCATCCATCTCCGGCATTTCCACATCCAAAAGAATTACATCGGGTGTGTAATGTTCAAGATTCTCGAAAAGAATGGCGGATGACTTAATGGTATAGACCTTGTAAAATGGCTGAAGAAGGCTTTTTCCTTGATTTAAGGTAGCCATATTATCGTCAACCAGCATTATTTTATGACGGACATTATCCACCGTTTATACCTCTCATCTTCTGCGGGTGCTTTATAATTATAGTGCAACTGTGGATATTATACAGGGAAAAAACTAAGAAAACATGAATGTTCCGTATTTGTCACCGTTGTGCCGGATTTTTATTTATATAGCTGATTAAATTGAAAACACTAAAGTGTTTTCTCGGCAAGCGGCGCTTGCCGCCGTGCCATTAGCACGGACAATCAGCTATGCAGTCAAGTCAAACCGCCTTTGGCGGTTCGCGGCGTATACGCCGCGGGTTAAAAACGCTTTAGCGTTTTTAACTTAACTGGCTATATTATATTTTTGTGTGTTTACTTTTTTCGTTTTATTGGTTATAATGAATGTGATTGCAAGTTGCGCAGATATTATAATCGTTTAAATTGAAAACTGTTCCACAGTTTCAATTTAAACGGGTTTCCGCTGCGTGAGCACAGCGGGCGCTGTCGCAACAGCGCAAGCCCCTTTAACTTAAAAAGCGAAACGCTTTTTAAGTTAAAGGACTATAAAATAAATTTAAGGATGTGATATAAAAATGAACACGAAAAATAAAATCCTCGCATTGCTTGAAAGCAACAGAAGTAAAAGTATTTCAGGTGAATTTATTGCCGGACAGCTTGGGGTCAGCCGTAATGCAGTATGGAAAGCTATTAATGAATTAAAAAAAGACGGATATAAAATTAAAGCGGTTACTAATAAAGGCTACCTGCTTTGCGATGATAATGATATACTGTCTGTTCAGGGTATGCTGCCTTTTTTAACGGAAAAAAGCATTTCAAAGCAGATTTTTGTACATGATGTCTTAGAATCTACAAATAAAACTGCGAAAGAGATGGCTGTATCGGGAGCAGAACACGGCACGGTTATTACAGCCAATCATCAAACGACGGGAAAAGGACGTTACGGCAGAGCGTTTTACTCGCCTCCGGACAGCGGGATATATATGAGTTTTATACTGCATCCTGCCGAATTATACTTCAATACACCTACCTTAATAACCGCATTTGCCGCAGTATCTGTATGTGAAGCTATTGAAGCAGTTTCATCTCTAACGCCGCGAATTAAATGGGTGAACGATGTTTTTATTGACAGTAAGAAGATTTGCGGCATTTTAACAGAAGCGATAACAGACTTCGAGAGCGGCAATACGCAATGGGCAGTTGTCGGCATCGGTATTAATTTTAACACATCGGATTTCCCGGAAGATTTGCAGGAAACTGCGGGAGCGCTGTTCGGAGAGAAAACGCCGGTTACAAGAAACCGCCTTTGTGCCGAACTCATAAACCGCATTATTAATCCAGAAAATCACAGTGAAAAGGAAATGCTCGGAAAATACAAGCAGCGTATGTATATGCTCGGAAAGAGAGTGACAGTTACCGGAATTTCAGAAACCTATGAAGCTGTTGCCCTTGATGTTGATGAAACAGGGCGGTTAGTGGTAAGAAAAGCAGACGGCGAACAGCTTTCGCTTTCTGCCGGGGAAATAAGTGTAAAAGTATAGTCCTTTAACTTAAAAAGCGTTTCGCTTTTTAAGTTAAAGGGGCTTGCGCTGTTGCGACAGCGCCCGCTGCGCTCACGCAGCGGAAACCCGTTTAAATTGAAACTGTGGAA
>JAITFV010000047.1 GCA_031281115.1 Oscillospiraceae bacterium
TGCCGCCTCCACCGCCGCCGGGTCTGCTGTTTGTTGCAGCGCGGGGTGTCAAATATCCGCAGGCGGTACAGGTCGCGCCCGCTGTATTCGGATTACATCGCTCTCTTTCGGTACAGCCGTCGCGTTTACATTCATGATAACCGCTGTTCAGATTAGTTCCGAAATTGTGCCCTAACGGCTGAGCAAGCACATGGGTGCAGTTTGGGTTTATGCAAACTTGTGTAGTGGTGCAAGTCGCCGGTTCGCCAGCCTTATGTCCGGTTTCCTTCACAAGTTCGCGGTTACAGGCGGTGCATAATTGTGCAGTTGTACAAGTTGCTGCCACCCCCGGTATATGTGCGCAGAGACAGGAATCGCATTTGTTATTTTCATCACAATCAGGAATCAATCCCCTAATCCCGCAGTCGAAACAAACAGTACAGTCTTCGGCTTCACGGTTAAGGTGAGGAGCGCAGCGCTCCCGGCAACCGATACATTTGGGTTTAAGGCTCGAAGCGGTAGCAAAGGTATATTCGCAGCTTTTACACTCCATGCAGTCAGCCGTGCTTGGCTCATGTTCCGCACCGGGAATCGGCTCTCCGCAGTTTTTGCAAACTGTGCAATCCTCTGTACTCGGCGTGTGACGGCATCTGTCAACGCAGCAAATCGACAGGCAAATACATATAACTCCGCCGCTGCTGACAACCCTTGCGTCGGTGATTTCATAAGAAATTTTCATTCTCATGCCGACTTCCAGTAGATTTTCGTCGGGGAAAATCTGAAGCCCGACTTGGTCATTATTATTTAATATAACATTCGTAGGCATAGAAATCGTTATTGTTTCGTTCAAAGCAGTAAACATAGTTTCGCTTCCATGGTCGCTCCAGTCATCAAAAGTTGAGCTGTTCATGCGGAATATTGCCGCACCCATTTGAGTTATATCCGGTGAGAAAGTAACAAGGTTAGAATCCGCTGCCGGCGCGCCTACAGGGGCAATATCAGTGATTTTAAGCGTGATTTCAATAGCTGCAGCACCAATAGCACTGAAAGCTCCAAGCATATTCGGTGTCCATGTGAGATTATCAATGCGGCGCTCCCAATTGCTGTGGTCCCAATAAGTATTCGGGGCTGTACCCACTATCCTTGCAGGTCCCACGTTTTGGTCGGTGCGCACTCCGATGAGGCTGGTTAAAATTATATCCTCACCGCTGCCCTCGCACAGGCAGACAGGCATATCGCCGCAATCACAGTTTTCGCACTCACAATCGGGGTTTCTGCAGAGAGGGTTGCCGCAAGGGTTGCTGTCAAATCCCGCTCCCCTCATAATGGCATCGATTACATTTTGATGGTTGTCGGAAATATTATGCGGCGAGTTTCTGCGGATAATCCCGAAAGAATGTCCTCCGCTGCCAAAACCGCCGTTATCCCACCAGACCGAAACCATTCCCCTTTCTTTCGCTTCGCGTATATAGTCCTCGGCATGCGTAGGTCTTTGAGTATTGCGAACGGCTTGCTCCTCTGCGGTACCGTTGGTAACCGGTGAACCGGCTCTGCGGGCTGTTTCAATAGAACCCCACTCACTCAGAATCACAGGCAGACCCAAAGCATTTGCACGGTTTTGCACTCTGTTAAGGTCGTTTATTATTCCTAATGCGCCTGCGTATGTCCCCAAACCGTCATGAGCCCAGTTAAACGGCGAGTAAGTATGGACAGCAAGAATGATTCTGCTGCTGCTTATATTCGTATTGCCGTAACCGACATTAGTGCCGCTTCCTACTTCAATTTGGTGCCGCGGCAAGTCAAGCGGTACTCTGAAAGTGCTCAACGAGTTATTGTTTGAACCTGCCGCGACAGTCGGCACTAAAAGAAACCGGTCTTCGTTGTTGCCGCCGGAAGCTCTCACTGTATCAACAAAAGCTTGATTGAGATGATTAACGTTGTCGCGAACTGTTACGGTTCCTCCGTTCCATTCCTGGTCGCCGCCCTCGTGTCTCGGCTCGTTAAGCCCCGCGAAAATCAGCTTTTCATCGTAATCTCTAAATTCTTCGGCAATCTGCCTCCAAATATTCGTGACAAAAATGTTTCCTGCATGAGTGCTTGAATTTGCTCCGGCGGTTCCTAAATTTAAAACGCGGTTTTCATGATGGGTGTTGAGAATAACATACATATCCTCCGCTATAGCCCAATCTACAACCTGTTTAATCCGCGCCATCCAAAGAGAATTAATCTGCCAGTTATTATTAGGGTCGGCGGTCTTATGCCAAGTCACCGGAATTCTTAATGTATCAAAACCTTGGCGTTTAAGCTCTTGAATCAAGCTTTGTGAAGTTGCATTACCGCCGCCGACCCATGATGTCTCAAGAGAAGCAACCTGGGCAGTAGATGTTATTCCGGAACTCGCTCCCGGTGCCGCATTTTCGTTATAAGCATCGAAAGTGTTCCCGAGATTCCAGCCTGTTCTCATTCGCGCTACTAACTCGTGGGCTGTTATATCGGGAATACCGGAACCACTGCCCGAATCTGCCGCTGCGGTAAGCGGGAACACAGCAAAAACACTCATAAACATTGTCACCGTAATTAACGCGGAAAGAAATTTCTTCATAATTGCCTCCTATTAAAACTATAAATTTATACTGTTATCCATTTAAGAAATGGATAACAGGGTTCCGCGGCTTGCGAGCCGCGGGCGCTGTCGCAGCAGCGCCATCCCTAAAATCCAATAAGCCAGTTTATTGGATTTTAGTATTAGACCGTGAATATTTTGAACTGCGGAAGATAATCCTTGTTTTTTGCCAGCATTTCATTAGTCATTTGCTTGATTTCCTCTAAACTCAGCACCGCCGAAGTCAGCGGGTCAAAGCAGATTGCCTCGTAAATTTTCTGCGGGTTTCCGGTCAGCGCGCCTTCAACGGCGAGTTCTTCGCATCCTGCCGTGATATTATTCATAACAGCGAGCGCGGGCGGCAGATTCCCGACTTTGATTGGGCAGAGTTCGTTCTTAGAGGCGATAACGGGAACTTCAACGCAGCATCCGTCCGGCAGGTTGTCGATAATTCCGTGATTGCGCACATTACCGTTAAACTCAAACATCGTATAATCGCCGAAAACAGCGTTAAAAATATACGCCGCGTATTCTTGACCGCGTTCAAGCTCAATTTCCTCCGCTTCCAAGTATTCTTTAATTTCACCAAGCCAGGTATCCTCACGAGCTAAATACTCATCTAATATAAAACGGTGCAAGCCCGGATTCCAGCCTGTGCCGTGTGTGCAGTACTTTTCTATTAAATCCTTGCGCTTTCTGAACCACGGGTTATATTCCGAGTTATGCCCGCTGGACTCTGTAATATAATAACCGAACGCGAGGTACAGCTCGTTTCTGACCTGCTCTTCGTTGTAGATTTCTTCGCGCTCGGTAATAGCCTTGTAAATAAGCGGGTAGGCGTCCTCACCTTTCCATTTGTAATTTAAGTAATGCGCCTGATGATTCACCCCCGCGCAAAGGTATGTAATTTCGCTCATACAGGCGCCAATCCATTGCGACAACATCCACGCCGTTCCTTGAACACTGTGGCAAAGTCCCGTAACGTTAATTTTTATTTCGCTTTGCATAGCTCTGCACAGCATCGCCATAGGATTAGTGTAATTGAGTACGACTGCTTTCGGACAGAGTTTCTCTATATCCTTGCAAATATCAAGCATCACCGGCATTGTGCGCATGGCACGGAAAATGCCGGAGGGACCGCGGGTATCACCAACATTGATATCTACGCCGTACTTCATCGGGATTTCAATATCATGCCGCCACACGTCAATCCCGCCCGCAAGAATGGTTATAACAACGCCGTCTGCGCCCTCAAGGGCCTTTGCCCTGTCAAGCGTGGCTGTGACTTTAGCGGGATAGCTGCCTTTTTTGATAATTTTCTCAACAGCTAATTTTATGTATTCGAGCCGCGTGGAATCAATGTCCATCAGACATATTTCACAGCCGGCGAGCTCAGGGAAAGTTAGAATATCCTTCACCAAATTCCTTGTGAACCCGAAACTCCCCGCCCCGATAAAAGTAATTTTTTTCATTGTTTTATTCGCGTACCTCCCGCATAAATTTTTTTGCTCCTTTAACCCAGTTAAGCCAAAGGCGGCTTGACTTGACTGCAACGCTTGCCGAGAAAACACTTTAGTGTTTTCAATTTAATCAGCTATATATTAATCCGCAATAAAACGCTTGCGTTTTTTAGGATTAATATTGTGCATTTGTTTCGGTTGTCTGCCGCAGGCAGACGAGAAACAAGCACGTTTTGAGCAACGAAACTCCCGAGCGG
>JAITFV010000070.1 GCA_031281115.1 Oscillospiraceae bacterium
TTATATGGTATGTCGCTTTGAGGATTTACGCTGCAAGGAAATCATAAATATAAGAACAGGCTGTAAGCTCGGTTTTCCCGATGATATGGAGTTCGAGAGCTGTACAGCTAAGGTTATCAAGCTGATTATCTACGGAAGGTCGCGTTTCTTCGGGCTGCTCGGCAGGGAAGACGATATTGTGATTCCTTGGTGCGATATCGAAATCATCGGCGAGGACACGATTTTAGTGACCTGTGACTTCCCTGCACGAGGGAAAAAACACGGATTCGTTAAAAATTTCATAAAATGATTGACAACTAATGAGAATTATGGTATACTTTCATGGCGACTGTAAAATCAGCCGCCAAATTCACACGTCATAGTGTTTAATTGCGCAGAAATGCGTTTTATGGCGCGAGGATAGCATCAATCTGCGATTGGTGTAAATTTAACAAACACGGAGAAAGAAACAAAATGGCAGTAGTATCAATGAAACAGCTACTTGAAGCCGGTGTTCACTTCGGGCATCAGACGAGACGCTGGAACCCAAAAATGGCGCAGTATATTTTTACTGAAAGAAACGGAATTTACATCATCGACTTGCAAAAAACAGTCAAGAAGCTCGATGAAGCCTACAATTTTATTCACAGGGTTGCCTCGGACGGCGGAGAAGTGCTTTTCGTAGGAACGAAAAAGCAGGCAGTGGATTCAATCAGGGAAGAAGCCGAACGTGCAGGCGCGCATTTCGTTAATGCTCGCTGGCTCGGCGGCATGATGACTAATTTCAAGACAATTCAAAGAAGAATCCGCAGACTCGAGCAACTTCAAGAAATGGCGGGCGACGGGACATTCGACCTGCTCCCGAAGAAAGAAGTAATTCAGCTTAACTTAGAAATTGAAAAACTTGAGAAGTTCCTCGGCGGCATCAAAAATATGGAAAGACTGCCCGGCGCGCTGTTTGTGGTTGACCCGCGCAAAGAAAAAATCGCCGTAGCCGAAGCTCGGAAACTCGGGATTCCGGTAGTTGCCATAGTTGACACCAACTGCGACCCCGATGAAATCGATTACGTAATCCCCGGGAACGACGATGCAATCCGCGCTGTAAAGCTGATTGCCGGCGCGATGGCTGACGCGATTATCGCGACTAAAGGCGGCGAAATCGGCGAAAACTCTGCCGAAACCGAAGCTGCTTCCAACAGCGGTATAGCTTACACCGCTGAACCCGATGAAGAAGATGAATCCGGCACGGACGAACCCGCCGGTGCTAATACAGAAAACACAGAGGAGGTATAAAATATAATGGCTATTTCAGCACAACAGGTAAAACAGCTTAAAGAAATGACTAACTGCGGCATGATGGACTGCAAACGCGCTCTTGAAGAAACAAACGGCGACATGGACGCCGCCGTAAAATATCTGCGTGAAAAAGGTTTAGCGAAAGCTACTAAGAAAGCAGGCAGAATCGCCGCAGAAGGCTTAGTTTATACAAAGATTGACAAAGAAAAGAAAATCGGCGTGGTAGTTGAAGTAAACAGCGAAACCGACTTCGCCGCGAAATCTGACAGATTTGTGCAGTTCGTTGAGCAGGTTGCGGATACTATTCTTAATAATGGCGCCGCCGATGTTGAAGCGCTTAAAGCTTGCACTGCATTCGGCTCGGGCGAAACGCTCGGCGAGTCTTTAATTGATAAAATCGCAACAATCGGCGAGAACATTCAAATCAGAAGATTCGCGAAACTTGACGGCGACCTCTTTTCATATGTCCATGACGGCGGCGGCAGCATCATCGGTACGATTTTGAAGCTTGAATCCGACGACGGTTCAGACCCCGCGGTTGCCGAGTGCGCGAAGAATTTATTACTGCAAATTACTGCAAGCGCGCCGCAGTTCGTCAGTAGGGACGATGTTCCGGCGCAGGTAATTGAAGACGAGAAAGAAACGCAGATGGGAATTGTCAGAACCGAGAACGAAGCAAAGCCGAAACCGGAAAACGTTCTTGAGAAAATCGTTGAGGGCAGGCTGCGCAAGTTCCTTGAGGAAATCAGCCTGCTTGACCAGCCCTATGTTAAAGACCCGGAAATGACAGTTGCGAAATACATTGAATCTGTCGGCAAAAACATTAAAGCAGCGATGTTCGTAAGATACGAAAAAGGCGAGGGAATCCAGAAGAAAGAAGACGATTTCGCCGCAGAAGTTGCATCAATGATAAAAAATTAACAATAATACACTTTGGCGTAAACGAAATTTTGTCGTTTACGCCAAATTTTTGCATTGACTTAATTATTATTTTGTAGTACAATTGTTAATAGGGAAGAGTATTTATATAATGCGGCGTAGGGTGTGGCACCTACAGATGTGTATTACAAGTATTACCAAAACCTCAAACAGGAGGGATTATCATGAGTTTAATAAATTTTTCTACATACCTATGCTCAAAATGTGGACATAGATTCAAGCTACCGATGATGGCAAAATTATTTAAAATAAACATAATAAATATCGGATTTTATGATAAGCGGTTATTAAGGTGTCCTGTTTGTCGAAAAATAAGCATCTGCACTAAAATATAAGCATTACTTAAACTTCAAAAGGAGCTGATTAAAATATACGCTAAAAGGTTTCATCTCCCTCACAGGAAAAATGCGGCAGATGTGCGCACTGTAAAAATTGATTCGCACGCTCCTGTAATCATCAGCATGGCGCACGGCATCGGCGCGCCTTGCGTTCCCGTTGTCGAAGCCGGCGATTATGTGAGAACCGGGCAACTCATAGCAGACAGCGACGCTTTTGTTTCCGCGCCGGTTTATTCAAGCGTAACAGGGAAAGTTATTGAGGAAAGAAACGTACTTGATATAAACGGTAATTTAACAAAAGCACTTGTAATTGATTCCGAGCAGAAGCAGTATCTGTGCAGTAAAATCGCACCTCCTGTAATTAACACCCGCGAGGAGTTTATAAAAGCTGTGAGGGCAAGCGGGCTCGTCGGACTTGGCGGCGCGGGTTTCCCGACACACGCGAAGCTTAACTACGACCGCGAAAAATACAAAGTAGATACGCTTGTAGTCAATGCTTCCGAGTGCGAACCCTATATCACAACCGACTACCGCGAAATCATGGAAAATTCTGAAGATATCATAGCCGGAATAAAGTTAATACTTGAGAAATGCGGGATTTCCCGCGCTGTAATCGGCATTGAACGCAATATGCCGAGTGCCGTTCGACTCATGCGCGAGCGTGTTCAAAGTGAGCAGAATATTACAGTAAAAGCGCTGCCTACTTATTACCCGCAGGGTGCGGAAAAAGTGCTTGTTCATAACACAACACGCAGAATCGTGAAAGAAAAGCAACTCCCATATTCCGCAGGGTGCATAATACTTAACGTCACGAGTGTTGCATCTATCGCGCGTTACATGGAAACCGGAATACCTTTTATTTCGCGCAGAATTACAATCGATGGAAATATTGTGAACAAACCTGCAAATTTCATGGTGCCGATTGGAATAACTCTCGGCGAGATTATGAAGAAAGCAGACTTACGCTTACAGCCGGACAGGATTATTTTCGGCGGTCCCATGATGGGGAAGAGCGTTTATGACCTCGAAACACCCATTGGAAAAACGACAGGCGCAGTGCTGTTTTTTAAAGATATGCCGACAGACCGGGCGACAGCATGCATACGCTGCGGAAAGTGTCTGCGCGCCTGCTCAATGAATCTTATGCCTACCGAGTTCGAGAAATCTTACGAAATGCGGGATATTAAAAGGCTTCGCAAGCTCCGCGTTGACCTTTGCATGGAGTGCGGCTCCTGCTCATACATCTGCCCGGCAAAAAGGAATCTTACAGAAAGAAATAAACTTGCGAAAGATTTGTTGAGGGATAATTAAAAATGAAAAAAATTGCTGCGATTTTACTCAGCATGGTCATATTCTTGTCACTATCAACCGGCGTTTCTTCGAGAGAATTTTCAAACTTAAAAACAGCAGACGCGCTGACTGTACTTAGAGTTTCGGCGGGGCTTGTCGAATTGACTGAAGAACAAACTGTAAGGCTTGATTTGAACCTTGACGGTAATATTACTTCCGCTGACGCACTTGCAATTCTGCGCGTGGCGGCGGGACTTCCACCGTTCGCCACGGGCGAATATGAACTATGCAGGTATGTAGACTGGTATCACGGCGGCGGAACGGGATTAATTTTACAAGATGGTTTCCATGAGCTTTTAATGTGGTATGATTTATTGGTGCAGGCTGATGAAACCATAGAAGAATATCTAAGCACCATTTGCAGACGTGAGTATGTTTTCTACTGCCCGTGCTTCCTGCAAACGAGGGGAGATATTCTAAATTTTCTGTTTTGGCTGAATTTAAGCGAATTACGGCTGCCGTTTTCGGACATCGCACCCCTGCGTGAAATAATCATTCGCGATAGGTATAAGGATATTTATGCGCGGTATATAATCGGTGATATGGTTTATAATTTTATGTTATATCCCATTGATTCTGAAGGTATCACTGTCGAAGAAATTATAGCAGGCTGGGTAGACAGCGACTCATATAAATTGCTTACAACTGCAGATGATGTAAACATTTATGTTCGTGATTTTGATGAAGACCCCAGGGGGTTATTCATTTTGAGTGTCAACGGAGCGTATGCTGAAGTCAGTATATCTATAGACTGTGCAAATCCCGACACCTGCGACAGAGGAGTCGACTATGGCAGCGGGCATCAATGCTACGGTGAACAGGTGGACTCTCAAGCCGCGCTTGATGGTTTAATGCAGTTTGAATTTAAAACTTTATTAGACAGTTCCACCAACCTCGCTCATGGCAGATTTTCGGAAGTTAGTGGAAATGTCTATTAAAATTAAAAAAGGAACATAAGAAATGAAACTCATAGTCGAACCTTCCCCGCACATAAAAAGCAATAATTCCACTGACAAAATCATGCTGCGCGTGCTTATAGCTCTCGTGCCGGCTTTGGTGATGGCTGTTTACATATTCGGTGTGCGCGCACTGACGCTCAGTATCGTATGCGTGGGTTCCTGCATAATTTTCGAGAGCCTTTTCCGCCGTTATATCAGAAAAGATACAAACATTGACCTTTCACCGGCTGTAACAGGGCTTCTGCTTGCTTTTTGTCTGCCTGTAACTCTTCCGTATTATATGGCGATTATCGGTTGTTTTATCGCAATCGTAGTCGTGAAGCAGCTTTTCGGAGGTCTCGGACAGAATTTCGCGAACCCCGCAATAGTAGCGAGAATTGTGCTCGTGCTGTCGTTTACATCGGAAATGACCTACTGGGTGAAGCCGTTCTGGCACAGAGACGATATAGAAATCGATGCTGTTTCAAGCGCAACACAGGCTGTAGACGGCATAACAGCCGCAACGCCGCTTATGCTCGAAGCGGGGGAACAAGCTCCCGATTTGTGGAATTTATTTATGGGTTATCACGGCGGCTCGCTCGGCGAAACCAGCGAATTCGCACTTTTAATAGGTTTTGTATTTTTAGTGGCAACGAGAGTGGTGCGTACTGTTACACCCGTAGCTTTCATCGGGACGGTTGCGCTCGGTGCGTTTATTGCAGGCGCAGATGTGGGGCTGCATGTGCTTTCGGGCGGGCTTGTACTCGGTGCGGTTTTTATGGCGACCGACTATGCAACTACGCCGGTATCACTGACAGGAAAATTCGTTTTCGGCATAGGTTGCGGATTAATCACGCTTGTTATCCGGTTCTTCTCGGATATGCCGGAAGGCGTTTCATTCGCGATTTTAATTATGAATATTTTAACTTACTATATTGATAAATTCACCTTCCCGAAGCCTTTTGGTGCAGTTAAGGAGGGGGATAAGGAATGAAAAAAGAAAAATTAAAGCCTAAAGATTTATTACCGATTGCAATACTTGCTCTAATCACTGCTGTGA
>JAITFV010000076.1 GCA_031281115.1 Oscillospiraceae bacterium
TGCCGCCGTGCCATCAGCACGGACAATCAGCTATGCAGTCAAGTCAAGCCGCCTTTGGCGGTTCGCGGCGTATACGCCGCGGGTTAAAAACGCTTTAGCGTTTTTAACTTAACCGGCTACATTGCCTCCAGCGACGTTTTAATTTTCTGCATTTTTTCTTCCGCTTTGCATAGTTTTTCACGCGCTTTTTCGACCTGCTCGGGCGGTGCCTTCGCGATGAATTTTTCATTGTCTAATTGCTTCTTGACAAAGTCAATATCCGACTGAACCGCCGCCATTTCTTTCGTTAATCTTCCGCGCTCTTTTTCTGTATCAACAAGCTCACCCATAGGTATGAAAATCCGCGCACTGTCTGTAACGATGACGGCTTTCCCGTCGGCAGAATCAACACTTTCAGCGAGTGAAATTTCAGAAGCGGAAGCAAGTTTTTCAAAGAAAGCAGTGCTGTTTTTAAACAGCTCGAAGTTATCATTTTTTGTTTCAATTTCGTACGCAATTTTCTTGCTCGGCGGGACGTTAAGTTCTGCGCGTTTTGCACGGATTGCAGAAATTGCATTAATCACTTTCCCGAAATCTTCGCTTTCTTTTTTGAAGTTTAATTTCTCGTTGTATTTTTCCCACGGTAAAATCATTATACTGTCATAAGTTTGCGGAATTGCAGACCATATTTCCTCTGTTATAAAAGGCATAAACGGGTGCAAAAGCTTCAGCATTCCGCGCATAACTAAAACGAGAATATTCTGCGCCACAAGCGCGTTTTCACCACCTGCCGCAAGCCGCGGTTTCGTCAGTTCAATGTACCAGTCACAGTAAATGTTCCAAATAAAATCCTGTATATTTCCCGCCGCTACGCCGAGTTCAAACTGCTCTAAATTATGTGTAACATCTTTAACAAGTTTGTTGTAGAGCGTGAGAATCCATTTATCCTCAATCGTTAGTTTTTCAATGTCAATTTCAGTTTCTTCAAAGCTTTCAGGCAGATTCATCAAAACGTAACGAGCTGCGTTCCAAAGTTTATTTGCGAAGTTACGGGAGGCAGCGATTTTCTCCTCGTTCCAGCGCATGTTATTGCCCGTTGCGTTTCCGCAAATGAGCATGAACCGTAGCGCATCCGCGCCGTATTTATCAATCATTTCGAGCGGGTCAACGCCGTTGTCAAGGCTTTTGCTCATCTTCCGCCCCTGCGCGTCGAGCACAAGACCGTTGAACATAACAGTATCGAAAGGGATTTTTCCTGTGTATTCGAGCGATGAAAAAATCATTCTTGCAATCCACAGGAAAATTATATCAGCTGCGGTAACAAGCGTTTGTGTCGGGAAAAACCGGCGGAAATCCTCGGTTTCTTCCTCGGATGAACCCCAGCCGAGCGTCGAAAAAGGCCACAGCGCAGAGCTGAACCAGGTATCAAAGGTATCCTCGTCCTGCTTCATTTCAGAGTTGCATTTAGCACAGGTTTGCACTTCATTTTCGCTAACTTCCATATGCTTGCAATCAATATTTTTACAGTAATAGGCAGGGATTCTGTGGCCCCACCATAACTGCCGGGAGATGCACCAGTCGCGAACATTTTCCATCCACGCGAAATAATTATTCTCGAAGTGCTTCGGAATCATTTTTATTTTCCCGCTTTTAACTGCCTCTAACGCAGGCTGCGCCAGCTCCTTCATTTTCACGAACCACTGTACGCTTGCCCACGGCTCAATTACAGTGCCGCAGCGGCCGCAGGTGCCGACATTGTGTGTATGCTCCTCAGTCTTGACAAGCAAACCGAGTTCTTCTAAATCTTTAACGATTGCTTTACGCGCCTCGTAGCGGTTCAAATTCTTGTATTTGCCGCCATTTGCGTTAATTACGGCGCGCTCATCCATGACATTAATTACAGGCAGATTGTGCCGTGTACCGACTTCAAAGTCGTTCGGGTCGTGAGCGGGCGTGATTTTCACCATACCGGTTCCGAAATCTTTTTCGACGTATTCATCGGCAATAATCGGGATTTCCCGCTCCATAAGCGGCAGAATTACCATCTTGCCGATTAAATCCTTATACCGTTCATCATCGGGATTTACAGCGACCGCCGTGTCGCCGAGCATGGTTTCGGGGCGGGTTGTCGCGATTTGAATATGCCCGCTGCCGTCTGCGAACGGATACTTGATATGCCAGAAGTGACCTGCTTTCTCTTCATGGTCGCACTCGTCATCGGAAATTGAGGTTTTGCACTCGGGACACCAGTTGACAATCCGAAGCCCGCGGTAGGTCTTGCCGTCTGCGTAAAGTTTCAGAAAAACCTTTTGTACCGCCGCCGAACAGCCCTCGTCCATCGTGAACCGCTCGCGCTCCCAGTCGCAGCTTGAACCTAATTTCTTGAGCTGATTTATAATCGCACCGCCGTATTTTTCCGTCCATTTCCAAGCTTCTTTCAAGAAGTTTTCTCTGCCCAAATCCTTCTTAGAAACGCCTTGTTTTTTTAGCGAAGCGACAACTCGCGCTTCGGTGGAAATCGAGGCGTGGTCGGTGCCGGGAAGCCATAAAACCTCATAACCGCTCATGCGTTTCCAGCGGCACAAAATATCCTGATAGGTGTTGTTGAGCGCGTGTCCCATATGCAGAATTCCGGTGACGTTTGGGGGCGGAATCACGATTGTGTAAGGCGGTTTGTCCGACTTTGCATCAGCACGGAAGTAGCCGTTTTCCTCCCAGTTTTTATAAATCCGCTCCTCAAAGTCTTTCGGGGAGTAGGTTTTGTCGAGTTTTTTCATGTCTTGTATCCTTTCTTTCTATTCTATCGGGCGAAATCCCAAGCCGTCAATCATGCTGTAAGCGAATAAATCCCAGATAATTTCACCGTCTTCTTCGAGGTACGTTAAAACTAAATATGCGGCAAAGTGTCCGTCCTCGGCATACGCTAAAACATGCCCCCATTCAACATGGATATGCTCCTCGTAATAAAACCCCGGCATCCCGCCGTGAACTCCCTCAAACGGAATTAAATCAGGGCGTGACATTAAATCCTCCCGCACTCTTCGGAAATGCTCCTCCTGCCATTCGAGAAATTCTTCACGTTGGGCGTCCTGAACACTTTTCTCTTCTTGAGGCTCGCTTTCCGCAATTATAACATCACGATATGCAATTTCGTTTTGGAGAGCTTCGATTTCCCGCCTCAGTTCTTCTATAACAACATTTTTTTCTTGAATTTCATTATTATTGCAACCGCTTAAAATCAAGGCAGCAAAAATTAATATTGCTATCATTCTTTTCATTTTTATTTCTCCTCTAATTTATTATAAACTTCCTCACTCGGCGTCACGTACAGCGTTTTATTATTTGTAAAAATCACCATTCCGGGTTTTGCGCCGTGTGGTTTTTTCACAAACCGCGCTTCTGTGTAATCCACCGGCACACGGCTTGAACCCCGCGCCTTCGAGAACCACGCGGCAAGCTGTGCGGCTTCTTCAAGCGTTTTCTCTGACGGATTCTCGCTTCGCACAATCACGTGCGAACCCGCGATGTCTTTTGTGTGAAGCCATATTTCACGCGGCTTTGCGGTTTTAAAAGTCAGTAAATCATTCTGCCTGTTATTTCTGCCGACCAAAACGTTCACGTTGTCGCTTGATATGAACTTCAAGGGTTCGCTTGGTTTTTCCTGCTTCGCGCCTTTTTTCAATCCTACGGATTTGATATACCCGCTTTCGATGAGTTCACGCTTGATTTCAAGCAGTTCCGAATCTCCGCTTGCCCGCTCCGCGGCTTCGAGGACGCTGTCTAAGTAGATAAGCTCGTCCTCGCTGTCTTTAATCAGCTTTGTCAAGGTTTTTTCAGCGGTTTGCAATTTCTTATACTCTGCGTAATATTTCTGCGCATTTTTGGCAGGTGTGAGTTTGGAATCAAGAGGAATCCGCGCTTCTTCGCCGGTCTCGAAATCCTGCGTTACAAGCGAGTCCATACCTTTTTCCATGTTGTGAATATTCGCGCTGATTAAATCGCCCCACTTGCGAAATTTCTCCCGTCCGGCACAAGCAGCAAGGTCGCTTTTTCTTGCGTCAATTTTACGAAGAACCCGTTCATAGCTGTTTTTCAAGGTCTTGAGCACCGCGCCGGAACGCTGTTTGAGCCTGTCATTATTGGCTCGCTCGGCGTAAAAGCTGTCCAAAAGAGCGTTCGCAGACTCGAAAGGCTTGACGGTCATCAGTTCGCCGTATTGTTTTATATCAACAAAAGTGAAATCATATGGCTTTTTCCCGCTGTCAATGAGCATGGTGGGTTTGAATGCGTTCTGCACATTTTCGAGATAATTATATAAACTCTCTGTTGAATCGACAGTTAAATCTACAATTTGTATATCGATTTGCCCGGCAGCATGGAACACCGCCTCCCGCGCAAAGAGCGGGCAAATTCCCTCGAAAATTTTAATCAGAGCCTTGTCAAGCCGCTCATGTTCGCGGTTTTTCAAGGTGTTCATAAGCTCCGGTTTAGTGAAATTCAAAAGCGACAGCCGAGTTTCCCGTAGCGGCAGTTCATAAACAAGCCCGGGAAGCACCCGCCGTCCCGCCGAAACATCGTCAGCAATGCGCTTCAGCGCGTCTATCACGCGAAGTTCGCCGTTCTTTTCAATCAGTAAAATTATATTATTACTTCTACCCATGATTTCAACAGAGAGTATAATTATTTCCTCATCGCCAATTTCATTGCGGCAGTGAAACTTAAAAAAAACAATTCGCTCAAAGCCGTCCTGTGCAATTTCAACAAGCCTGCCGTTCCCAAGCCGCTTTCGCAGAAGCTGGCAGAACATCGGCGGCACAGGTGGGTTTTCGGGAGTTCTTGAAGTCAAGCAAACCCGCGCAGAAGCGGGATTTGCAGAGAGCAAGAGCTTCTTGTTGCCGGATTTTGTGTGCAAAGACAAAACGATTTCCTCGCGTGAGGGCTGGTGAATCTTCTCTATGCGGGCTCCTATAAGCCCTTCATTCAGCATTTCAGTTTTTACAATATGTAAAAACGCACCGGAAAGTGACATAATGTATAATTATTCTCCTAAATATAGTCCTTTAACTTAAAAAGCGTTTCGCTTTTTAAGTTAAAGGGGCTTGCGCTGTTGCGACAGCGCCCGCTGCGCTCACGCAGCGGAAACCCGTTTAAATTGAAACTGTGGAA
>JAITFV010000084.1 GCA_031281115.1 Oscillospiraceae bacterium
AATCACGCTTGCTGAAAACGTGGGACTTGATACTGTAATCGACTCATGGGTGCTTAAAAACGCCTGCCGGTTCTGCAAAAAGATGCAGGAGTATGAACCCGGTTTCGCGGTCAGCGTAAATATAACTCCTTGGGAACTGCGTTCGGGTACTGTGGTTGCGATGGTTACGGAGGCTCTCGATGAATCGGGGCTTGCCGGGAATTTCCTGTCGCTCGAGATTCCCGAGCGCGCCTTCTCCGACCGGCAGGACGGTGTTCTGCCGACACTCAAAAAGCTGCGCGGGTTGGGCGTACGGCTTATAATCGACAGCTTCGGCTCGGATTACGGCGGATTGCGCCTGCTTAAACACTCGCTCATGGATATGGTGAAGATGGACTTCAGCCTGTTCACGAACATCTTTGATGAGTTCGATGAGATTTGGGTCGGCGCGGCGGCGAAGCTCGCTTCAATTTTGAAAAACGGGATTTGCGTTAAGCGCGTTGAGGATGCGGAGCAGCTTAAACAAGCGGAGAAATTCGGTGTAAAATACGCGCAGGGGTATCTGTTCGCGAAACCCGAAACAGCTGAAGAGATTGTAAAGAAAGTGCAGAAAAACTTAAAGATAAAATAATTAAAACCACCCTTGAGGGTGGTTTTAATTGTTCGTCATTAATTGTTCACTGTCAATTGTCAATTGTCAATTGTTAATTGTTTCGTCACTCCCACTCAAGCTCCGACTCATTCGCAAGCTCAATACTGATTGTGACCCGCCTTTGATTACCCGCCTCGTTGTAACGGATAACCGTCAGCTCGATTATATCACCGGGGCGGTTGTTTTTAATCTGCCCTTGCACATCGGCGACATTCGCGACCGGCACACCGCCGATTTCCACAATTATATCGCCCACCGACAAATCGCTGTAAAACGCAGGTGCCATATGGTTAATTCCCCTCACGAATATACCGCTCGTTACGTCAACGCCGTACATCGCCGCGGTAAATTCATTAAGTTCCGCGGGCGTAATCCCCAGCATCGGACGGGAGCTTACCGCACCGAACAGAATCAAATCGTTTATAATCGGGACGGCTTCGTTAATCGTAATCGCAAGCCCGATGTTGTCTACATAATTTTCAAAAACCAATTTCTTGTTTACAATACCGATAACGCTGCCGTACATATCGAACAGTGGCCCGCCGGAGTTCCCTGCATTCACCGCCGCATCAAACTGAATTGAGCTTAGTTCATAACCGCCGCCGTCAAACTCGCGGTTAAGCCCCGAAACTATGCCGTGTGTCATTGATTTTTCAAGTCCGAGCGGGTAGCCGATTGGTGAAACGAACGTCCCTACTCTAAGCAAAGAACTGTCACCGATTGGCAGTGCCTTGAATTCCTCATAGCGCGTGATTTTAAGCACGGCGAGGTCTGTTTTCGCGTCGGCGCCGATAACTTCGGCTTCGTAGCGATGTATTACATTCGGGTTTTCATAATCGTCAACAAGCACAACTATGTTCTCCGCATTTTCAATTACGTGTTCGTTAGTGAGTACATAGCCGTCTGTGGTAAAAATAAAACCGCTGCCTACAAGCTGATACTCACTTTCAAAAAATCTGCCGCGCCTTGAGTCAATAACTTCAATCCCCACAACCCCGTCCCGCACGATTTCAAAAAGCTCGGCAGGCGCGAACGGCGTTGTGTTTGCGTTTATAACGAATGTGTCCACTGTCGTTAAATATACATTTTCGGCAGGCTCGCGGGTGCTGCGAACATAAGAACCCGAAGCGGGGGGAATCTGCGGGCGAATCAGCGTTTCCGAATCTTTGGATATTGTATCTGTGAGGTGCGAAGCAAGGAGCGTTCCTCCCGCGCCGCCGCCGATTCCGAGGAGCATAACAAGCAGACATGCCGCAATCGCGATACCTGTGCGCGGGTTTTTCTTCTTCTTTTTCGGCGATACAGTTTCCGTGCGGTAGTAAAAATCCTGATTGTTTTTTAAAAAATGATTCATTGATACTCCCCCTCCTGGCTATAATTGGTTATATAGTTAGTTAAATTTAGATTGGAATCGGTATAAACAGCTAAAGCAATAGCGCACTCGGTTCTCTTTTTGAACCACTCGCAGAAAACTTCCGACGGTTTGCATGCGTCGCCCTCAAACAGGAAAAACTCGGCGTTGCAGCCGCCGCCGCAGTAGAACCGCGCCCAACACGAGCGGCACTTTTCTTTTGCATAAATGTGCGTTTTAGAAAAATAACCTTTGATATCCGGACGCGCAATATGCGCCCCTACGTTGTTAATATTCCCCATTTTCCACTTGTCAATACCGGCATAACGATGACAAGGGAAAATATTTCCGTCCGGTGCTACGGCGATGTATTCATTGCCCGCACCGCAGCCGCGCAATCTTTTTAAAATACACGGCGTATTATGTAAATCTATATGAAAATGAAAGAATGTCCAATCATTATTATTTTGCGCAATCTCAAACAATCTGTCATACTCGTTTTTGATTCTCAGCAAATGCTCCGGTAAAAGCGCGAAAGGCACATCGGGCTTCACCGTCACCGGCTCAATTGAAATGTACTTGAAACCCTCGTTCGCAATCGCAAGCACATCATCAGCGAAATCTAAATTATAACTTGTGTAAGTCCCGCGGATAAAATAATCCGTGAACCCTTCTTTAGTGCGGGATTCTACAAGTTTCCTGAACTTCGGCAGAACTCTTTCAAAAACGCCTTTACCGCGCATTCTGTCATTTACTTCTCTGCGCCCGTCAAGCGACAGCACAACATTGCTCATTTCCGCGTTTATAAAGGCGATTTTCTCGTCATCAAGAAGAACTCCGTTTGTCGTAACGGTAAACTTGAATTGTTTGCCGAGCCTTGCACCCTCTTGCTTAGAATACGAAACAGCTTCCTTAATAGTTTCCCACGCTAAAAGCGGTTCGCCGCCGAAGAAGTCCATTTCAAGGTGCTCACGGTCTTTTGAGTTTGCGATTAAAAAGTCCACGGCTCTCTTTGCAGTTTCCACAGACATAATCCCGCGCTCGTCAACAACATCTTCCGCGAAACAATAAGCGCACCGCAAATTGCAATCATGCGAAACATGCAGACACATGGACTTCAAAGGCGCGTCAACGTTTAAATCGGCGTATTCCTCATAATCATCTCCGCCTTTAAACAGCCCCGCCTCAAGAAGCTCGGCGTACTCCGGCGTATCGGTGTAATCATCGCTGTCAAGCGCGTTATAAATCTCCTCGTCCACAACATGAACGCCGCCGCTGCAAACATCAAGCAGTATATAATTCCCGCCCTGAAAAAATTTATGGAAAGGTTTTTGCAGACGGGAGCCCCTGCACGCTTCACCGCCGCTTGCAGCGGATTCTTCTCTCATTATATGCGCTTTAAATTTTCGCAGGATTGATTCGCGACTGTGCAGGATGTTTTGCAAGCCGACTGGCAGGAAGCGCGGCAGTTTCCGCAGCCGCCTGATTTCACGGACTCGCGGAGGTTATCGCCGCAAATAGTTTTGATTCTTGTGTTTTTTTCTGTTGTTTTCATAGTTTAATTAAGTCCTTTCTTCACCAATAAGGAATGAAAACAATTTTTTCCCCGTTTCAATAGTATTTTGTTTCAAACTTGTTTTCTCCTTAACGGACACGCAATGCGCGTCTGCATCATAATATCCAAAGTATAGCACAAAATTGCGCGTTCGTCAAATGTTTTTCCAATAATACACCGCAAGCTGCGTTCTGTCGCGCAGTTCAAGCTTTTCGAGGATTGCTGAAACGGCATTTCGCACCGTCCCTTGCGACAAAAACAGTTTCGCCGCGATTTCGTTATTGGACAGCCCCGTTGCAACAAGCGACAGAATCTCGTTTTCTCTTGCTGTAAGTCCGGGGAAATTCGGCGCGATACGGGTGTCACGCCCTACGTTTAGGTTTACACCTTTATCGAACACCAGCGCGCCTTTTTCAACTGCACGAATTCTTTCGACTATGCCATCAGCAGGCGTACTTTTAAGCAGATAACCCTCCGCACCTGCGTTAATCGCGGAGGAAATGTAACCGTCATCAGTGAACGTTGTGAGCATGATTATTTTAACGTTGGGAAATTCAGCTTTTATTTTGCGCGTGGCTTCAACGCCGTCACAGACAGGCATACGTATGTCCATCAGAATTATGTCCGGTTGTTCTTCTCTGCACATTTCAAGCGCGGCAGCACCGTTTTCGGCGGTTATCGCTGTCCAGCTTTCTTTAGTTTCAAACAAGATTTTAAGACTGTCACGGATTAAGCCGTCATCGTCAACTATAAGCAGTTTCATGTTTTCATTAGACCTTTCTACTATAGTCCTTTGGGAATCACACAGGTGATTTTAAAGCCGCTGCCGGTGCTTACTGTCAGCGTGCCGTTCACGGCACGGACGCGGTCTTTCATGCCCGTTAATCCCATACCGGTTTTAGGCGGAGAAACGGCACTGCCGGCAGCTCGCCGCCCGTTATCATGAATTATCATTCTTATGAATTTTTCATTTCCGTCAATCCGCACAGTTACAAGATTTGCGTCCGAATGCCGCGAAACGTTAGTCAGCGCTTCTTTTAAAATCGCTGTTAACAATTCAAAATGTTTAACACTGTCAATATATCCCGAGACTGAAAAATTAATTTCGCAGAACTTAAAAGAACCGCAAAGTTCTTCAAGTGTTGAAATCCCGATTGTTTTCACCGGCTTTAAATTATGCACGGTTTCGCGCAGATTTGCCGAAGCGGATTCAAGCCTTGTAATCGTCTGCGCAAGCAGCTCTCCGGCGCGCCTGTCTCCGGATTCTTGAAGCTTTGCGGCTGTCTGCAAGGCTATCAGCGCGCCCGTAATCTCGTGCCCTGCGTGGTCGTGAATATCCTGCGCGATTCGGCTGCGTTCATTAATTTCGGCGAGGTGCGCGGCGTTTCTGAGTTCAAGCGCGGCGCTTTCCCGCTCTCTTTCAAGTTTCAGCCGCTCCGCTCTGTCCTCAAAATCCCTATGCAGCAGCTCCTGCTCCCATTCGCGCCATTTCCCCTCAAGCAAGCTTATCAAAGGCAGCCACAAGCCCAGCAACGCAGGAAGCCAAGCCGCCGCAAACCCCACGCAAACCGCAATTTCAAGCCGCCCGAGCCATTTATAAGGTTTGAACCTGTACCGAAACGCAGAAAGCGCGGTCAGCAAGAGCACAAACACAACGCCCGAAAGGGGACTGTCAGTCAGTCCCCATGCGGTTAACAGCATTGCTCCGGTAAATAGCCGCGCGAAAATTGCGTAGGTTTGCATTAATTATCATCATCCATTTTTTGTACTTTTTTGAAACCGCCAATCAGCAGCGTAACAACTGTAAATCCGAACAGAAACAGCATCGGTATAACAAAACCCTCAAAGGTTATTTCCCTTATATTACGCAGTCCCGTGCCGAACCAGTACCCCGGCGTGAACCATGCGACCCTTTGCATGATTTCCGGTACAATTTCAAGAGGCCAGAACAGCCCGCCGAGCATTGCAGACAATGTTGCAATCATCGTCATGCTGACCGAAGCGCTGCCCAAGTTTTTCGCAATTGACGTAATCGACAGCACCAAACTTACCGAAAAAAGATTAAACAGGCTGAGCAGAAGAAACATTAGCAACACATTCGGAATCGCGCCAAGCACCAACCACAATACCGCGAGCGTAAGCAGAACAGTTATTTCCGTGGCGAGAAAAGCCGCTAACGTGCCTTGCATAAGGAACTTTCTTGACGTGAGCGGTAAAACCCCCACGCGTTCCGGCATACCGAGCCGCTTATCGTCGAGCAGAGTTTTAATCACAAAATACGCAGTGTAAATCGAAATAAAACCAAACATGGAAATCCATTGTGCGAGAATATCCCAGTTATCGCCGACTGCTGCTGTTCTGATTTCCACCTGCGACGCCTCCGCCCAAGTTTGCAAAGCCTCTTCGTCATTGGTTCCGAGAATCATCAGCGCACGGGTGATATTTTCGGTGGTTATTCTCGCGAGCTCCGATACATCCGTGAGAGTCAGCGAGTAGCTTTCAAGTGTCGTGAACTCTGTGTTTTTATCTAACACATCTGCTTCAAAACCCTCTCTGATTACAAGAATCCACGGAACGAACTGGTCAATCAGCACTGCGGAAATATCAGCCTCGTCAATCTTATCTATAGTATAACGCAAACCGAGTTGATTTGCAAGTGCATTTGAAACAGCGGTGTTATCGTTATCAACGATTCCGAAGCGCATGGGAGAAGCGGCGATATTATCCGTGGTATAATCATTCGTGCTTATTGATAACATTCCGTAGCACAGGAAAGGAAACAGGAGCAAAAACGCCCAATTAAGAGGCTGTTTAAATATACGTTTTAAAGTTGTAAAAAACACTGTCATGATGTAAGCCTCCTTTTCCCGAGAATAAATGCAATGACGAACAATACCGCAGTATAAATAAACAGCAGTCTTAAATCAGCCATCATTCTGTCATGATTCCCGCCGAACGCCGAGCCGAATATTACCGTGTGTGCGAGCGAGTTCGGGGAGTAATTGAATATCGCCTGCGCCGCGCCGAAATCCATTTTTACGTAGCCGCCCGCAACAAAAGTCATTGTCCAGATGAGCGCCTGCATTGCGCCCATTGTAGCGTTGGGGTTTTTGAACAGCAAAAGTATGGTAATCGCGAACGCCTGCGAGAACAATGTAACTCCAAACAGCGTAAGAAGCACTAAGGGTATGTTTTCGCCCCAGTAAACGCCGTACACAAACATACTGAACAGGAACGTAATCAAGCCTTGAATATAACTCGTCACGGTTGCGGCGGCGAGCAGCCCGCTAATCAGCACAGGTTTCGGCACCGGCGCAATGAGCACTCTCGCGCCTGTTTCCGAAAACATGCTTTTCTTGAAAAGCTCCAACCCGTTCATACCCGTGAACAGCAGAATCATAACAAGCATCGTCACCGCGTAATAATCAATCGCGCTCTGCACACGGTTGCCGAGGGGAGCGGCTGTTACGGATATTTCCGTATTCATAAACAGGAATAATTCTGACGGGTTTTCGCCGTTCATAATTGCAATCGTCATTGCCGCGCCGATTTGCTTATAGGAATCAATGGTTGAAATCGCAACCTGCGAAGTCGTTCCGCCGCCCGCCGGTCTTATTACCGAAATCTCGCCTCCCTCTTCAATCACGGTGATAAAAGAATCGCCGGATTCGAGCAGTTGCTCTGTTTCTTCCCGCGTTGCAAAAGTTACGTCTAAAAACCGCGAAATTTCACTATTTTGCAGAAATGCTTCCAAGTTCCCGCCCTTTTCAACAACGGCAGACACAGGAATAGGCTCGAAATCATATTTCGGCGAGATGAAGCCGGCGAGCGCGTTCCCGAGAACGAAAATCAGTACAATCGGAAATAAAATCAGCACAGACACGTTCAAAGGGTCACGCCAGCAATACTTAAAAGCTGTAGTAAAAACGTTCAGGAAATTTTTCATGAAGCTTCACCGCCGTCCCTTAAAGATTTACCCGTGAGCGCGAGGAATGCGTCCTCTAAGGTCGCGCGCTTTGCTGTAACGCCGAGGATTACATAAGGCGATGCCACTTCAATAATACGCGAAAGGTTCCCCGAACCCGCCGTACTCGTAATTGTAACAGTGCGGTTCAGGGTATCGCAACGGACAACGCCCTGAATTTTCTTTATATTTTCGGGTAGAGACGGCGCGGGTTCTTTCACTTCAAGTATAATAGTTTCCTCAAATATTGCGGATTTCGCGATATCGTCCACGCTTCCGTCGGCAATTACCCGCCCGGCGTCCATTATGCAGACCCGCGAGCAAACACGCTCAACTTCCTCCATGTAATGCGAGGTGTAAAGTACGGTTGTGCCTTGTTTGTTAATCTCGCTGACGAAATCAAGGATATGATTGCGTGACTGCGGGTCAATGCCGACCGTAGGTTCGTCAAGAATGAGCAGCTCCGGCTTGTGAATAACAGCACAGCCTATGTTTAATCTGCGCTTCATGCCGCCCGAGAATTTCTTGGGTGATTTTTTCGCGACATCGGAAAGCCCGAGGATTTCTAATGCTTCGTCAACGCGCTTTTTTAATTCCGCGCCGTAAACACCGTACAGCTTCCCGAAGTATTCTAAATTATCACGTGCGCTCAAGGTTTCGTATAACGCCAAATCCTGCGGCACTAAACCTATGCGTTGCCTTATAGCAATCGAATTCGACTTGCCGCGCAGTTCTTTCCCGAACAGTCTAATCTCGCCTGCGTCTGCGCCCGTAAGCCCCGTAAGTACACGGATTGCCGTGGTTTTCCCCGCGCCGTTGGGACCGAGCAGCCCGAGCGCTTCACCTTTTTGCAGATTTACAGTCAGGTGGTCGAGCGCGATTAACGCACGATAACGCTTAACTACTTCGTTCATTGAAAGTATCATATTTATACTCCTTCTTTCTGTTATGCTCGTAGTATATAGTCCTTTAACTTAAAAAGCGTTTCGC
>JAITFV010000092.1 GCA_031281115.1 Oscillospiraceae bacterium
TTTTCCGTGCCGCCGGAAACGAGATTAAACCCTTTTTCAATGAGCGACGCTGCGAGGGCTTTCGCGTTCTTTTTAACCTGAACCGCATATTGTTTAAATTCCGGCTTCATTGCCTCAGCGAAGCAGACGGCTTTTGCTGCAATTGTGTGCATCAGCGGCCCGCCCTGCGTCCCCGGGAATACTGCCGAGTTAATTTTCTTTGCGATTGCTTCATCGTTCGAGAGAATCAAGCCGCCGCGTGGACCGCGCAGGGTTTTATGTGTTGTAGTCGTGATGACGTCGGCGTAAGGTATCGGCGACATATGCTCGCCCGCCGCTACAAGCCCCGCAATGTGCGCCATGTCTACCATGAAATATGCACCCGCAGCTTTCGCGATTTCCGAAAGCCGTTTGAAATCAATCTCCCACGGATAAACAGTCGCTCCCGCAAGAAGAATCTTGGGTTTGTGCTCACTCGCGAGCTTTTCTATAACGTCATAATCAAGCTTTTGCGTTTCGTCATCAAGCCCGTAAGGCACAAAGTCGAAGTACTTTCCCGATATATTAACGGGAGAACCATGCGTTAAATGACCGCCTTGGTCAAGGCGCATACCGAGTACCTTGTCGCCCGGCTGCAGCAAGGCAAAATAAGCTGCGGTATTCGCCTGCGCGCCCGAATGGGTCTGCACATTCGCAAAGCCCGCACCGAAAAGCTTCTTCGCGCGCTCTATTGCAATCTCCTCGACAACATCCACGCACTCACACCCGCCGTAGTAACGCTTGCCCGGATAACCTTCCGCATATTTATTAGTTAAAACGCTGCCCATCGCTGCCATGACAGCCGGCGAAACGATATTCTCGCTCGCAATAAGCTCAAGATTCCTTTGCTGACGCAGAAGCTCATCTTTCATGGCATTTGCGATTTCAGAGTCATAACTCGCAACAAAACCGATTGAATCCATTAAATCTTTATACATGGTCTGCCCTCCTTTTGTCCTGTAATCTAATTATAACACAAAACGGCTGAAGTTTCAACCGTTTTTATAGTTTACAAAGTTTTTTGACATTCGCACAAAAATTTTACTTTTTTCGTGCTTTTTCCTGTAATTTGTAATAATACACATAGAGACTCTGAACATGATTTTCTAATTTAAAATAATGCGAGAGATACGCGGCGGTGAGCGCAAGCAAAAACGCAAAAAGCAGCATAATCGCAACTAAAACATCACCTTCAACCATGAAAAGCACACCTGTGGTTATAATAGTCAGCAGGCACATCGTCATTGTCACGATTAAATGAATCAGCCGTTCATGTTGAAAAAACTTTATTTTGACGAGCAACTCTTTTGCTTCGGTTTTCCAGTCGGCAGATTCGGAAGCAAACAGTTCATCAAGCTCTTTTTTGCACTTTTGGATTTGTTTATTCATACTTATTCACCCTTTACCGCGATTACTTCCATAGAGCCGTTATAATGTTTCGATTCCTTGTGTTCCATCACTAAAAATCCAAACCTCCGTAAAAGCGCATAGAGTGAATCTTTAGAAAAATAATTTATATGCCACGCTTCTCTTCTCATAGGGTCATTATGCCCTGTTTTAATTGTAAACTCGCTTTCAAAATCAGGAGTTGAAATCCAAATTACTCCATTATCAGCGAGCAGCTCTGAAACCTTTTGCATTGCCGCAACAGGGTCTTTAACATGTTCGATAACATCACCCATGATTATAACATCCCACTTTTTATCGGTTTCAAATTTAATAAAATCATGGACCTCAGCGTTTAATCCATGCTGCGTTCGGGCGTATTCAACCTGCTTTTCGTTTATATCCATTCCAAAAACGTTGAAACCCATATTCCTCGCAACAAGCGCACATTCACATCCGCCAATACCGATTTCAAGCAGCTCGTTTCCTTTACAATAGGTTTTCAGCATATTTAATATTTCTTCATAATAAGGGAAAATATCTTCTCTTGCCTGTAAATCGTACGAATCGGTTAAGTTTTCAGGAAAGCTCTTTGCAAAAAGATGGTTGCAATCATTACATTTAAGCCACATGCGCACAGGGTTGAAATCAGATGTAAATAACGCACTTTCCGGTAATGAGTAGCACCAATACGGTTCTCCCGCTTTCCCGCACAATATGCAATTCTTGAATTCTTTCTCTTCTATCATTCCGGTAAATATATATCCATGATTCTTATGTTTTTTATCTAAAAATTCAGAAATAACGTTTCCTTTTTCTTTAAACGCTGAATAATAAAGCTCATAAGCCGTTAAAGGGTCATTCATGGCGTTTGAAATATGAGCAAGTAAATAATGACAACCTGCTCTGTATTGACTATATTTTTCGATTTGTAAGTAAATATTTGCAGCCTCGTCATACTTTCCTTCATTGAAATACGTAGTTGCTTCAAATAAACAGTTTTCAATGCTTGATTTATCCATATATTTATTAAGTCCTTTCTTCACCAACAAAGGAATGAAAACAACATTTTCCCCGTTTCAGTTGTATTTTGTTTCAATCTTATTTTTATTAAGTCCTCTCTTCACCAACAAAGAAATGAAAACAACATTTTACCCGTTTCAATTGTATTTTGTCTCAATCTTATTTTTATTAAGTCCTCTCTTCGCCAACAAAGGAATGAAAACGACATTTTCCCCGTTTCGGTTATATTTTGTTTCAACCTTAGTGACCCTCTGCTCATCTCGAAACAATAGTCTTATCAAGGAACAAATACTCCGGTATACCGTCTTTTTCAAAGTACGGAGCGCGTCCGACGGTCAGCGGGCGCATGTATTCAACCAACTCTTTGCTTACATCACAGCCGTTTATAATCCATTCCGGAGGAATAGTTTTTTCAAGATTCGCGCATTTCTCAATAGCAACAGTGCCGTAATTCACGAGATAAGGGTTATTCGACACTCGTTCAAACGTCATCATCACGCCGGTTTGCCCGCTTAAAGCTGCGCGAACGGCTTCCTCACCGATTCTCCCTGCTTCGGCAATGTCCGTGCCGGACGAGAAGTGCGCCGCCGCGCGTTGAAGCACCGAAAACTCAATACTGCGTACCTTACAGCCTACTTTATCTTTTATCAGCTCTTCTAAATATTTGCCGACGCCCGCGAGCGCAACGTGCCCAAAGCCGTCTACACTTGCTCCTGCGGCACTTATATACTCGCCGTCTTTATTTTTTAGCCCTTCTGAAACTGCAATTATAAGCAGTTTTTTCTCTTTCGAGTACTCTTTGATTTTTTCTATGAAGCATTCTTCATCAAATGGCACTTCAGGCAGATAAATAAGCTGCGGTGCGGCGCCGACCGAGTCACGCGCAAGCACGGACGCAGCGGCGAGCCAACCTGCGTGACGCCCCATGATTTCCGCAACAATTACGCTGAACATATCATAAACTCCCGAATCAAGAGCGATTTCCGCGATTGAACCGGCTATGTATTTGGCGGCAGAACCGAAGCCGGGAGTGTGGTCGGTAATCGGCAAGTCATTATCGACAGTCTTCGGAACTCCTATGCACTTGATATCAAGATTTTTCTCCGCGCAGATTTTGGATAACTGCTTCACTGTGTCCATCGAGTCGTTTCCGCCGATATAAAAGAAGTAGCCGATGTTGTAATCCTCGAATATTTTCAAGATTTCATCGTACTTTTCGTGGGGCGGAGGCGGCAGTTTATAACGGCAGGAACCGAGCGCCATAGCAGGCGTTGCAGCAAGACGGTCAAAGTCCTCCGCAGTTTTTATACTTCTGCGTAAATCAATAATATTGCGCGCTAATAAACCTTCAATGCCATTTAGTGCGCCGTAGACTTCACCGATTGCGCTGCTTTGCATAGCCCCGCGGATTACCCCTGCAAGACTGGCGTTAATCGCGACCGTTGGTCCGCCGCTCTGCCCGACAATTATATTTTTTTTCATATTTTATTAAGTCCTTTCTTCACCAATCAGAAGCGAAAACGACATTTTCCCCGTTTCAGTTGTACTTTGTTTCAAACTTATTTTTATTAAGTCCTTTCTTCACCAATGAGAAGCGAAAACGACATTTTCCCCACCAAAAAGCCGCCGCGGGCGAGTTTTACGCAAAACTCGGGATTAAGCTTTTCCGTTACAGCCGAGTACATTGCTGATTTTATGCGCTACCATGTCTTTTACGGCTTGACGTGCGGGTGTAAGATACTGGCGCGGGTCGAAGTGAGACGGATTTTCAGCCAAGTGCTTGCGAATCGCCGCAGTCATTGCCATACGGATATCGCTGTCAATATTGATTTTGCAAACTGCCGACTTCGCCGCCTTGCGCAGCATATCCTCAGGGATACCGATTGCGCCGGGCATTGCGCCGCCATACTTGTTAATTTCCTCAAGGAAATCCTGCGGAACGCTGGACGCTCCGTGGAGAACTATCGGGAAACCGGGAAGCAGCTTCGTGATTTCGTCAAGAATGTCGAAGCGCAGCTGCGGCTCTTGACCGGGCTTGAATTTAAATGCGCCGTGGCTGGTTCCGATTGCAATCGCAAGTGAATCCACGCCTGTTTTGCTTACAAATTCCTGCACTTCTTCAGGGCGGGTATAGCTCGCGTCTTCCTCGGAAACATTTACATCGTCCTCAACGCCCGCAAGCTGCCCGAGCTCACCTTCAACCGTAACACCCTTTGAGTGCGCGTAGTCTACGACTTGTTTTGTAAGCTTGATATTATCTTCAAAGCTATGATGGCTGCCGTCGAACATAACGGACGTAAAACCGCCGTCAATGCAGCTTTTGCAAGTTTCAAAGTCAGCGCCGTGGTCAAGGTGCAGTGCAATCGGGACGCCGGTATCGGCAACCGCTGCTTCCACCATTTTCATTAAATATGCATGGCTCGCGTATTTGCGCGCACCTGCGCTTACTTGCAGGATTACGGGGGCATTTAAGGCAGCGGCGGCTTCGGTTATTCCCTGTACAATTTCCATGTTGTTCACATTGAACGCACCGACCGCATAACCTCCCTCGTATGCTTTTTTGAACATTTCTGTTGTTGTTACAAGTGCCATTTTAAAATCTCCTTTAATTTTATTTGATGTTCGGGTTTTGTTAAGAGCCTATCCAACAATAGTTCTCATACAGCTTGCGGCTGATTTATTTCTTCTCGAATCCTTCCCAGTCCTTCAAAAACCGTTCGATTCCTATAGCCGTCAGCGGATGAGTCAGCATCTGAATGATTACATTGAACGGCACGGTCGCGATGTCGCAGCCGATTCGCGCTGCTTTTGTAACGTGAATCGGGTTGCGGATTGATGCTGCAATAACCTCTGTTTCAATCCCCTGCACCTCAAAAATATCCATGACCTCCTCAATGAGCGCCATGCCGTCTGTACCTACATCGTCAAGCCGCCCTACGAACGGGCTTACAAAAGCCGCGCCCGCGTTCGCCGCAAGCACCGCCTGCGCCGCCGAGTAAATCAGCGTCACATTGGTTTTAATATCTTTTTCAGTCAAAATTCTGCAAGCTACTAACCCTTCCTCGCAGAAAGGCAGCTTGATTACGATATTATCCTTGTACTCGGGCATTTTCGCGATAAATGTTTCAGCTTCCTCAACCATTTTATCTGCTTCGAGCGCAATCACCTCAGCAGAAATCGGACCGTCAACTATGCCTGCGATTTCCTTGATTACTTCCGCGAAATCACGCCCCTCCTTGGCTATAAGCGATGGATTTGTTGTCACACCGCAGATTACGCCCATATCGGCGGCGCGGCGGATTTCATCAACGTTTGCGGTGTCTACAAACAATTTCATGTTTTGCTCCTTTGTGAATGTTTTACTTTTATTGAATCAAAACCACCCCGTCAGACTATGTCTGCCACCCCTCCTTGGGAGGCGGGGTGTTCTAAAGCTGTGCTAATTCCGCAAACATCCCCTTCATCGCGGGATAAAGCCGCTTGTACAGCGCGTAAACTTTTTCATACTCGGGGATATTCTCGCTCACAGGCTCTTGAATCCGCTCGGGTTTGATTACAGCGTTGCAGGCTTCGGGTACGCTCTTGTAAATCCCCGTTCCGACAGCAGCAAGCAACGCAACGCCGAGCGCGGGACCTTCTTTATTGAGCGTGGTTTTAACAGGGCAGCCGTATAAATCCGCTAACATCTGCCGCCAAAGGGGCGAAGTTCCGCCGCCGCCGCAAGCCATCATATCGCTGACGTTTATTCCCATCTCGCGCATAACCTCGGCGCAGTCGCGCATTGAATATGCCACGCCCTCCATAATCGCGCGAATCATGTCCTTCTTCTTATGCATAGCAGACAGCCCGAAGAACACGCCGCGCGCGTTCGGGTCAAGGTGCGGGGTGCGCTCGCCGTTTAAATACGGCAGATACATCAAGCCGTTTGCACCAATCGGCACTTTCTCGGCAGCTTTATCAGTTAGATAATAAGGGTCAACTCCCATATTAATCGCGGTTTCCATTTCACCCCAGCAAAGATTATCGCGGAACCATTTAAGTGACAGCCCCGCGCTCTGCGTTACGCCCATGACGTGCCACGCGCCCGGCACAGCACAGCAGAAAGTGTGTACACGCCCACCCTTATCGATGGAGATTTTACTCGTATGCGCGAATACTACACCCGACGAACCGATTGTCGTAAACGCCTTGCCGTCTTCAACCACGCCCGTGCCTATTGCTGCCGCGGCGTTATCGCCCGCGCCGCCTACAACCGGCGTACCTGCTTTAAGTCCGGTTAAAGCTGCGACTTTCGCGGTGATTTCACCTGTTATGTCGGGGGATTCATAAACTTTCGCAAGCAAAGACTTATCAATGTTCAGCTTTTGTAAAACTTCATCAGACCAGTCGCGCTTAGGTATATCAAGCAGCTGCATTCCCGAGGCATCGCTGACTTCCGTGGCGTACTCGCCTGTCAGCATGAAGCGAATATAGTCTTTCGGGAGCAGAATATGTCTGCATTTTTCATAATTATCCGGTTCGTTGTTGCGAACCCAAAGGATTTTCGCCGCAGTGAAGCCTGTGATTGCAGGATTCGCGGTGATTTCAATGAGCTTGTCATGACCGACTTTGGCGTTCAGCTCATCGACTTCTTTCGCTGTACGCTGGTCGCACCAAATTATGCTTTTGCGTATTACCTTGTTATCACTGTCAAGCATTACTAAGCCGTGCATCTGCCCCGAAAGCCCTATTCCCTTGATTTCGGCGGGATTTACCTCGCTTTCGCCTAACACGTCTTTAATGCTCTCCACAACCGCGTTCCACCAGTCCTCGGCGTTCTGCTCGGCGTAGCCGTTTTGCGGGGTGTA
>JAITFV010000241.1 GCA_031281115.1 Oscillospiraceae bacterium
GTTTCCGGCGGCACGGAAAATCATTTAATGTTAGTTGATTTACGTTCTTTCGGAATTACGGGAAAGGAAATGCAGATAAAACTTGATGAAGTATATATCACTGTAAATAAAAATACAATCCCGAACGAGCCTTTAAGTCCGTTTGTAACGAGCGGAATAAGAATAGGTACGCCTGCCGTCACGACACGCGGCTTGAAAGAAGAAGATATGGCGGAAATCGCCGAATGTATCTATCTTACGGCTTCCGATTTTGAGAAGAACGGGGATATTGTAAGAGAAAAAGTGACCGCAATTTGCAGCAAATATCCGTTGTACTGTTTACAATAAGCAGTGCTTAAAATTGGATGGTAAACTTTGTCCGATTAATAAAAGTTTGGAGTATTAAAAATGACCCAAAGGGAAAATGAAATCGTATTCAGTAAAAAGAGGCAGGTCGCGCACCTTTCCGTAATCGCGCTGCAAGGTGCGGAAGAGCTTGGCAGGAAAATAAACGAGCACTTAATAGAAGGCTGGGGAGGCGGCGGCTACAAAGCCGATAATTTCCTGATAAAAAACGAATGCCCGCGCTTCTCCTCCGGCGACGCTAAGGGTATTCTGCGTAAATCCATAAGGGGCGATGATGTTTATATCATTGTTGACGTAGGGAATTATTCCTGTAAATATAATTTTTTCGGCGAAGAAAACCGAATGTCACCCGATGACCATTACCAGGACCTCAAACGCATAATACAAGCAGCAGGCGGAAAAGCGCATAGAATCAATGTAATCATGCCGGTTCTTTACGGCGGCAGACAGCATAAGCGGAGCTACCGCGAGTCGCTTGACTGCGCTGTTGCGCTTCAGGAGCTTGAAGCTATGGGCGTGGCGAATATCATTACTTTTGATGCGCATGATTCAAGGGTATGCAATTCTGTGCCGCTCATGGGTTTCGATAATATTATACCCTCGTATCAGGTACTTAAATCTTTGTTTAAGCGCATTAAAGACTTGAAAATCGATAAAGACAGCTTCATGATGATAAGCCCCGACGAAGGCGCGCTTCACAGAAATATGTACTACGCCTCTGTACTCGGAGTGGAGCTTGGAATGTTTTATAAACGCAGAGATTATTCAAAGGTTATAAACGGCAGAAACCCAATCGTAGCGCACGAGTATCTCGGAAACGCCGTTAAAGGCAAGGACGTTTTCATCTGTGATGACATTATTTCCTCGGGCGAGTCAATGCTTGAAGTTGCTTACGAACTCAAAAAACGTGAAGCTGCGCGGATTATAGTTTATGCAACCTATCCGATTTTCACGGACGGGCTTGAAGCTTTCGATAAAACCTGCAAAGACGGCGTAATTGATTACGTTTTTGGAACAAACCTGACTTACAGGACACCGGAGCTTCTCAGCCGCGAGTGGTATAATGACGTGGATATATCGAAATATATTGCGTATTTGATAGCTGCGCTTAACCATGATGTTTCAACCGGAAAAGTTATTGACCCTCATGCGAAGATTCGTGTACTGCTCAAGAGCTATAACAAGGATGCGGAGTGCAATGTACAATTGACAATGAATAATTGACAATTAGTTGTAAATTTCGGCGGTCAGCCAAGAGCCCAATTGATAACCCATCTTGAAATTATCGAGTTTAATTTGCGTAATGTAAATTCTTTGAAAGTCTAAACATTGCTCAAACAGTTCTTTTTCCCTGCCATTTAATAATTCAAGAAGCTCTTCATGGGATTTTGAAATTTTCTTCATCAAATGTTTATCCGATTTTTGCTGTGTGTTGGGATTTATGTTGCCGTAATAGAGTTCTTCAAGAATGTCGTTCATGATTACTGCTCCTTTTTTATTAAACTTAAACTAATTATACCACGTAGGCACGAGAGTGTCAATATGTAAATCTCGTACACACGCGAATTTGTACAAAAACACAGAAAGCAGGTATTAAAATTGGATACAATAGACAAAATTTTCCATTTAATTAAAGAAAATAAAATGACAGCAATGTCTTTTGCTGAATCTATTGGTGTGTCAACAGGGAATGTAAGCGATTGGAAATCACGACGGTCAAGACCGAACATTGATACTTTGCCTAAAATTGCAGATTATTTCAATGTATCGGTTGATTATCTGTTGGGTCGAACCGATAATCCGGAAATTAATAAATAGGGGCGGCACCTATTATGGGATTCAGAAATCTTTTTCAGCAAGTGTTTATTGAGTTTTTGCTGTCCATTGGGGTTTATGTTGCCGTAATAGAGTTCTTCAAGAATGTCGTTCATGATTACTGCTCCTTTTCAAGTATAATCTTATCTTTATTATATAGGGTATTTACCGCATTGTCAATAGATATATGGTAAATACCGCAACATGCATAAAAATAGTGAGGTGTTTTTGTGGAAAATGTCACTAAATTAAGATTAAAATACTTAGCGAAGAATAATAATATATCAATGGCAAAGGTGCTAAAGGAATTAGGGATTGGCTCCGGTTATATAGCAGATATTGGGCGAGTAGGCATATTACCGGCAGCAGATAAGCTTATAAAATTTGCAGATTATTTCAATGTATCGGTTGATTATCTGTTGGGTCGAACCGATAATCCGGAAATTAACAAGTAGGGGCGAACGACTCTGTTCGCCCATTATAATCGGAGGTAAGCCATGCCCTTAGCAGAGAAAATCCGCCCGAAATCCCTTTCGGAATTTGCGGGTCAGCAGCACCTTGTCGGTGAAGGCAGGATTCTGCGCCGAATAATTGAGAGCGGGAAAATACCGAATTTAATCTTTTATGGTGCGCCGGGAACAGGGAAGACCACACTCGCGAATATAATCGCAGAGAACGCAGATATGCCGCTTCGTAAGCTCAACGGCACTTCCGCAAGCACCGCTGATATAAAACAAATCATCGCCGAAACCGACACGCTGACAGGTCGCGGCGGGATTCTTTTGTATTTGGACGAAATCCAGTATTTCAACAAAAAACAGCAGCAGAGCCTGCTCGAATTCATCGAAGACGGCGCTCTCACGCTAATCGCGGCAACCACCGAAAATCCGTATTTTTATGTCTACGGCGCGATATTATCAAGAAGTACCGTGTTTGAATTCAAGCCGTTAACCCCCGATGAAATCAACCCCGCCATAAGACGGGGGTTCGAGTTATCAAGGGTTGATAATGTTTCTGATGAAGTCGTAAATATAATCGCGCAGGGAACGGGCGGCGACGTCAGAAAGGCGCTTAATGCCGTTGAACTCTGCGTTTTAACTGCGGGCAGCGGCGATATTACGCAGGAAACCGCGCTCGAATTATCACAGAAAGCCGCAATAAAGTACGACCGGCAGGGTGACGCGCACTATGATATACTTTCAGCGTTTCAAAAATCCATTCGCGGCTCGGATGAAAACGCGGCCCTGCACTATCTTGCGCGTTTGCTTGCGGCGGGTGACCTGCCATCAGCGTGCAGAAGGCTGCTCGCAACGGCTTCGGAGGACATCGGGCTTGCTTTCCCGAACGCAATCGCAATTGTAAAAGCCTGCGTAGATTCTGCGTTGCAGCTCGGTTTACCCGAAGCGAGGCTTCCACTCGCGCAGGCTGTGGTTCTGCTCTGTACCTCGCCTAAATCCAACAGCGCGTATCTTGCAATTGACAAGGCGCTGGCTGATGTAGAAGCGGGGCTTGCGGGGGATTTCCCGCGGCAGTTGCAGAATAAGCATTTCGACGGCGATGACGTAAAAAACAAGGGTCAGCACTACCTTTATCCGCACAGCTACCCGAATCATTACGTGAAGCAGCAGTATCTGCCCGACGAAATCAAGGACAGAGTTTATTACGAATTCGGGGAGAATAAATTAGAGCAGGCGGCGAAGGAATACAGAGATAAAATTAAGTGTGATTAAAGGACTATATCAGTTAAAATCACTATAAATCTGCTTCTCGCTCTCGTCCGTTGAATACACCCACTTATTAATCCGCCCGCTGTCTATAAAATAGTCGTATGTATGATTTATGCAGCTGTAGTCGCAGATGTCAACGA
>JAITFV010000323.1 GCA_031281115.1 Oscillospiraceae bacterium
CCAACCCTTGACATATCTTTTACAATGATTACGGAAACATTACCGCTTTCAATTTCGGACATTAACTCTTTCCATGCAGGACGCTCCCAGTTCGTGCCGGAATAATCATCATCAGCGAAGTGACGAAAATTAGCAAACCCATTATTGATTGCGTAATTTTCCAACATGGATTTTTGATTGACGATTGAAACACTATCACCCTGCAATTTATCTTCTTTGGAAAGTCGTTCATATAATGCCGTAATTTTTTGATTTGACTGTCTGTTCATCTTGAACCTCTTTCTAATGACAGCCAACTCGCTTGCACCTTTATTATAGCATAATTTTGTTGACGTGTCAACAAAATTTGCTTCAAGGTTCGCTCAGCCGTCCGTGAGCTTACGAACGGGAAACGGCGTGCGGTTCTTATAACGGACAAGTCGAATTTTGTCAACAGCTTTTTGAAATTTTTCAACTCGCCACCTCATTTCTAATCAGCCGTGATATTTTATCATTCATGGTTTCACGGCTCGTTTTGCTGAAATGGATTGTAACCTCATAAATAATGCCGTTGATTTTGCGTGTGATTGTTTTGCTTTGATTCTGATTGTCTTTAATTTTTTTCATTAAAGCCCTCTCTTTCTTTTTTAATGGAGCAACAAGTCAATTTGACCGTTTGCTTTGAATAGCAACATATCTTTTTGATATATTGCATGACGAACGATTTTTTTAGAGTCGGGGTACTTTCTGAATCGCCTCCCGATTCGCCCGGGCGATACATACCATTACCGTGATATGCGACGGATATATTTTCTCTGTTGAATATATCATCGCACATCATACTTGACATTTCAATAGTTTCGCGCTATACTATAATGAATGAGAATACTGTTTTATTGGTATTCCTGTATGTTGCATGAGGGAGATGTAGCACAATGTATGAGTTTAACTGGAAAAACCCCGTTTTTGAGCGGGTTGTAATACTGTTGACGGTAAATAAAAAAGAAAATGACAGAACGGGTGATAATCGGGGATGTCGGCGAGGTTCGTCTGCGGATTGATAGAAACATAGGCGAGGTTTTCTATGATAAAACACGTCCGGTTGGTAGCTTTTTATTCGATTTTGAAGCCAATCCCGCCCGTGAATGGAATCAAATCGTCATGCAGATTTACGAAAAAGGGTTTAAGATTAGATTATCGACAAAAGCAGTACCAAAGAGCCTAAAACCTTGTATTGACTTTCTTCGAGGGAAATACGAAAACGGCGAACCGTCTGCAATGTTCGCCGCTATTCGGCTCTGGGAAAACTATATAAAGTGTTATAACCTCAATCACGGAGCGGATATATTCAATGAGAGGTCTGCTATGCTGTGTAAGCCGTTTCATGCGTTAGGTGATTGCAAGCTGTGGGAGTTACAAGCTGTCAAGGCTCTGCAATCCGCTCTGCGAACGGAAGAAAGTCAAGTTGAATTGTGGTATCCCATGAGTAAACGACCCTATGAGTGCGTAGTCGGATATTCTTCATTTCTGCCTATGATTTTCTATTATCTGAATAAAATTAACGAATGGGGTTTTATAGTCCAGTCTTGCAAGGTCTGTGATACTCGCTTTTTGGCAAGAAGCCGTCATTTTGAGTTATGTGGTGACAAGTGCCGGAAAGTAAACGAGGTTGAAGCTAAACGGCAATTCGAGGAACGAAACAAGGATTGTAAAATTGAGAAAACCTATGAAAACCACTATCAATATTGGTATAACAGACTGCGGCGATTAAAAAAGACAAACACCACCGATGATGTTATGACAGAATTTACGGGAGCATTTGACGATTTTCGCAAGGGAGCGGTCAAGCATAAAAAGGCGGTTAAAAGCGGGAAGATGAAGATGTCGGAGTTTAACTCTTGGCTTTTTGAACAGCAGAATATTGTTGATGACATGGTGAAGCGTGGCGGCGAAAAGTGGGTTGATAAACCCTAATTTATCTCTTTTGTTTGCCCCCAGAAGATAGTCGCTAAAGCGACACGACCTACCGCCTTAAACCCACTTAAAGCCATGTTTTCCGTGCTATAATAAACGGCGTGACGGGGAGTGAACTGGATTATCTCTCCCGCCTCGCCCCGTCAGCACCGCCGACAAGCACGGAAACAAAAAGCAGTCAAGGACAAGCGACAAAAAATATTTTCCCGAATACAAGGAAAATAATTTTTTCGCCCTTGACGGCTTTTTGAATGGCTGATAATAGGGTGAGATGTTTCAAATTTCATTGTACCAATTCGACAAGATGTGATACAATAGGACAAAATGAAAGACGGCACTTTGCAATGCCGCCTTTGGAATATTCAATTATAAATCACCCCCATGTCGCATGAAAATGCTGTTAAACCCTGTTTGCAAGCGAGTTGACTGCATTTATAGTATTGAAGTAGAGAATACTCCTCTATCATCATACATCAAACGTGCTTTCCGTAACGTACCTAAACACGCTCACAGAGCCGTTTTCATTGCCTTGCCGTTTAATTCTTCCGAGGCGCTGCTCCAAATCTGCCGGACGCCACGGCGCATCTAAATCATGGAGGGCAATCAGCTTGTATTATAACAATAGGTAACTCTTTGAAGTCATCGCCGAGTTTTCCCCCGCCCCACACCGTGCGTGAGAGTTTCCCCTCACACGGCGTTCCATCAATTACAGGTGAATTTGGTTAAATGGTTAATTTACAGTTTCCTTTTTCAGCGTTTAACGCTATTTCTTCGTTTTCAACAAGTTTTCTGAATTTGTTTAATTTTTCGATTTGTTTTGAATTTAGCTTGAAATTTAATAATAATTCTGTTATAGTCCTTTAACTTAAAAAGCGTTTCGCTTTTTAA
>JAITFV010000005.1 GCA_031281115.1 Oscillospiraceae bacterium
TCGGAATGTGGGTTGATAACGTGTGGCATTACTTTTTCTTCGCGTTTTTGCTCATGGTGATTGATTACATAACCGGAATTTTGGCGGCGCGTGTAAATGAGGGGCTGCAAAGCGGCAAAGCTACAAAAGGGCTTTTTAAGAAAGTCGGGATTGTCACGCTTTTAGTTTTCGGGTTCTTGCTTGACGAGGTTTTTCACCACTTTATCGCGGAAGGTTTTAATTTCGATATGCCTTTTAATATGCCGATTGGGCTTGTTATTTCGGCGTGGGTGGTAATTACCGAGGGGATTTCGATTTGTGAAAATTTGGAGCGGTTAGGTGTGCCGATTCCGAAGTGGTTAGTCAGCGTTTTGCGGAAAACGCAAAATAAAATTGATAATAAATCTAACGAAAAACAGGAGGACAAAAATAATGAAAGCACATAAAATTTGGATTGACGCCGGGCACGGCAACAAAGACCCCGGAGCGGTGGGTTTAAATAACCGCCGTGAGGCGGACGATAATTTAAGGCTTGCGATGTTAGTCGAGCCGCTTCTGCGGGCACGGGGGTTCGGAACAGGCATGACGAGGACTGCGAACAATTTCACTACAAGCAGGGTGACGGCGGCAATGAACGCTAACGCCGATATTTATTTATCGCTCCACCGAAACGACAATAAAGGCGAGTCGGGTCACGGCTACGAAACGATTACGAAAGAAAACTTTTCGAGTGCCGATAATGCTTTGGCGCAGGCGGTTCACAGACGTATGGTTGAAGCGGGGATTCAGCGTGACCGTGGGATTAAACGCATAAATCTGTCGACGCTGACGTCACTTCCTGCGAGAATTGCGGGCTGTACATTAGAAGTCGGATTCATGCGGAATCAGCGTGACAACGAGCTTTTCGACCAAAATCTGCAACGCTACGCACGTGCGATTGTGCAGGGTGTTTGCGACGTTTACGGTGCGCCGATTCCTGAATTCACCACCATCGACGCTAAATTAATCATGCGTCATGTTGCGAAAATCGAGCCTTTGAATATCGAGCAGATTAAACGCTACGACTTCGACGGAAACGGCGTGTTGACGGCGAATCATGCCTTGCGAATCCTCAGAATCATCGCCGGGCTTGACCCGAAAGGTTCGGCGGGCCCGGTGATTTTCAAGGGCGGTGATGAGGTTTTAATAGCTGCGGCGTAGGCCGCAAGCTCGTTTGATGCCGTGGCGAGGAATACGCTTGCAGTCGGCGAGAAGCGGTTTATTACTGCGATTCATGAGCGCAGCGGGGTTGTTTTTGCGTTTCAGCTTGGCGTGAGAAGCGGGGATACGTCTAATGCGAATACAACGGGATTTGCGAATGTGGGTGGGATTGTGGGGGTGTAGGGAAAGTAAAAAAGGGCGGGAGTCTCCCTCATAGAGGGAGACTTTTCTGCCCTCAAAATAAGGAGGTAAAATTATAGCAACTAATGCATTTATGCCGCGAATCGGCGGCAAGAAATTTTTACGCAAAACAATATGTGAGGCGTTTCCGCAGCCTGAGCGTTTCAACCGCTACATTGAGGTGTTCGGCGGGATGGCGTGGGTAATGCTATACAAAGAAAAACACGCCGACATGGAAGTCTACAACGACGCGGACGGTGAATTGGTTAATTTAATGAGGTGTGTAAAATTTCATCTGCCGGAATTAATGCGCGAGCTTGAAGGCTTTCTAAATTCGCGAGAGATGTTCACCGATGCAATTTCACAGCTTGGCAGTAAAGGGCTGACCGATATACAAAAAGCAGCTCGGTACTTTATCAAAATGCGGCTTAGTTTTGGTGCAAACGGTAGAGAGTTCTCATGCAGCCCCAAAAATATCAAAGGCGCGATTGACAAAATGGAAGCAGTTAGAGAAGGATTTTCACGGGTGGTTATAGAAAATAAAGATTATGACAATCTCATAAAAGTCTACGACCGCCAAGACGCACTTTTCTACTGCGACCCGCCTTACCACAAGACCGAGGATTTTTACGATGTGGCTTTCTGCGAGGCAGACCATATCCGGTTAAAAGACCGTTTAAGCAGCATTAAAGGGCTGTTTCTGCTGTCTTATAATGATGATGAATTTGTCAGAGAATTGTACAGGGATTACAATATACGCGGTGTGGAACGTGCGAATAATCTGATTACGGGCAAGTACAAGGAAGTTATAATTACGAATTATTAGTGACAATATTAGTTTGTTTTGCGAACTATTGTGATAGGTGTTTTGCATAGTTTATGTTGAAAAGGATATGCGGGTGGAGGCAACAGCTTCTGCTTTTATAGAAAAAAGAGGTGAATTTTATAATCACCTCTTTTTTTGTTTGAGTAAGGGTGTTTGATTTAAACACGTTTACTTGAATTAATCGTAAAGAAGGTGACGACAAATAAAATAAACGTATGAAGTAGAATATGAAATAGAAGAAAAATAATGCAAAATAACACATACGAAAGAATATAATGTGGAGAAATGAAAAACCCTCACAACCCGCTTAGTGTGCGTAATTGTGAGGGTTTATACTACTGACCCGTAAGTGACTCGAACCCTTGTTGCCGCCGTGAAAGGGCGGAGTCTTAACCGCTTGACCAACGGGCCGCTTGTTTGGCTCATCATATTCACTGAGCCTTATTTAACTTTTCATATCCGGCTGAGCCGACGGCATAATATCAAAATCAAACATCACATATAATATCACATTCGCAAGCCTTTGTCAATAACCTTTTGCAAATTTTTCTTTTGAATATTTCTTCGTTGGAAGTTTCTCTTTACAAATTGGGAA
>JAITFV010000122.1 GCA_031281115.1 Oscillospiraceae bacterium
CAATATCCCCCACTGCTGCCTCCCGTAGGAGTCTGGGCCGTGTCTCAGTCCCAATGTGGCCGTTCAACCTCTCAGTCCGGCTACCAATCGTCGCCTTGGTGAGCAGTTACCTCACCAACAAGCTAATTGGACGCGAGCCCATCTCTAAGCGATAAATCTTTGACATTCCGAGGATGCCCTCAGAATGTATCATGCGGTATTAGCCCCGATTTCTCGGAGTTGTCCCCCACTTAGAGGCAGGTTGCTCACGTGTTACTCACCCGTTCGCCACTAGGTTCGGCAAAACACTCTGTGTTTTACCTCACAATTTACAATTGACAATTTACAATTGACAATTTTGGTGTCGCTTCGCGACGATTTCTAAAATCCGTTCGCGCAGCGAACTCCATAATTGTACATTGTTCATTGTTAATTGTTAATTGCAAAACACACAGTGTTTTGCCGTCCCCCGTTCGACTTGCATGTGTTAGGCGCGCCGCCAGCGTTCGTCCTGAGCCAGGATCAAACTCTTTGAATTTGATATGATTACAGTTGGGGGTTACACCCCCAAGCCCCCCACGGCTACGCAGTGTCGCTTGCGACCTGCCAACCTCATGAAGCCTGTAAAAATCTTTTTAGCTCTTCTGAACACCAACTTGTTTTGCTTTGAAACGGTGTTTCCGTTCCATACACGTTTAAAAGTTTAGCTTTCATCCGAAATTTTTAGTTTAAAACTAATTTCGTATAGTCGGGTGGTACCCCGATTATACTGGAATTTTCAGGTTTAAACAGATTCTTTCAGGTCATACTACCAACCCTATTCTATCTGTTTCGCAGATTTGGTTAAAATCTGCTGTAGTTCGTTATTGTTCAATTTTCAAGGTGCTGCTTATCAGAAAATCTTCCGATAAAATCGCCGCCGCAAGCGACAGCTTTATTAGTATATCACTCCGCGAACACTTTGTCAATAGTTTTTTTCAATAATTCTTGAATTTTTGAAAATTCAGCATATTGCACAATAATAATCCTGCTGTTCTGTGCATAGATAATAAATTGATATAAAATATTATTTGTCATTTTATATATATATTATGTACATTTCTGTTTAAATTGACTATTTTTACTAAAATCAGTTGATTTTGTCAAATGTTTATGTTATTATTGTATGTATAAATGTACGGGAGGGTGACAATGGAAAATACCCAGAATATATTTTCCTCATTAAGATACGCAGAAGTACGTATAGACCTTGCAAAAAACTTCCCTATTACCGTTTACGGCGATAACACCACGGGCAGAAAAAACCGCAAACTCTTACTCGCCGACATTGTTTCGGCAGAAGATTTGCCGCTTTTGGTCGCTCAGATAGAGACTGTTCTCGCCGGTAAACAAAAAATGCTTCAAGCACACGCACGTATTAAAACCGATGGCGAATACACGTTTTTTCTGATTATGTGCGGGTTTAAAAAAGAAAAATTCGGTAAAGCTCACCTTGAGGGTTTTATTTTTGATGTTTCCGATTACCTTGAATTTGCGGAGAATGACCATGTTCTGCTTGAATATAAGCGGAAGGATAAAGAAAAAGCCGACCTTATTAATAACCGCGAATTAACGCTGACCAGTATTTTAGATATAGAGTATCTCCGTCTTTTGCAAACGATGCTCGCGAACGGCGGCGTTTATTCCGCTATTTATGATGACAGCAATAAATTAATATGTGATTCCGGCAATGATGACGAAGATTTTTCTTCTGAGGAACCCGAGTTTATTAAGCGCGCCGACATTAAAATAGCCAGCGCAACCGCCGCTTATTGGGTTATTATTGCTCCGACCGCATACCTGCTTGAAAAAAACACCTCCCTGCTTAAAGTATTGGTGCAGGCAGTTTCGAGAATCGCCACCTCATTCGTTATGCTTTATAATGAGATGAGTAATTCCGAGCACTCCAACAAACTCCTGAGCCAGCATATTGAGCAGCAAATCCTGACAAATAATGTTTACAACATAATTCTTGAGCGTGAGAATGCCTCTGATGCGCTCGCCGAGGTAATCAAGTTAGTCGGCGAGTATATGCAGATGAGGCGGATTCGTGTTTATATCGACGATGCCCCGAATAAGTGCTTTGAAATGCATTACGAGTGGATGTCGTCCTCCTGCCCTGATTCGCCGCCGCCCGCCTTTCCTTACACGAGCGTCACAAAGGTACTCGAACGCCTTGAATACAGCGATATATATATTCCGGCTGTTGTAAGCGAGGAAGACGGCTTCAAGCCCGAAGCCTGCACAGTCGCAAATCTCACCGGCGACGGCAATCGTTTCGGTGTTATGGTTTTTGCGCCGGAGAAGCCGGGGTACATTCCCACAGCGCAGGAAAGCAAGGTTCTGCGCAGCGTTTCGCAAATCACCGCGACATTAATGCTTCGCAAGCAGGCAAATGAGAAGTTGCATTATCATGCATTTTTCGACCAAATTCTCGATATACCGAACCGCGCAAAACTTGACAAAGACCTCGAAGCTGAGTTAAATTTAAATCGGCGCGGCGCGGCAGCAGTCGTAAAAATCGCTAACCTGCATACTTTTAACGAACTCTTCGGACATTCATATACTGACAGCTTGCTGCGGAATGCGGCGCAGTTCATCGCGGAAATGCCATCCGCGAATCTTACTGTTTACCGCTTCTCCGGCAACACCCTCATGCTTCTCCTGCGCGAAACCGACGAGGAAGGGGCGAAGTCGGTCATCGAAAATCTGCTAAAACGCTTCGGGAAACCCTGGAAGCATGAAAACAGCGAGCATTACTTAGATGCGGGCATAGGTATCACGCTCTACCCGAACGGGTTTCACTCCCTTGACGCGATTTACCGTGCAGCAGACCTCGCATTATACAAAGCTACCGAATACAGCGCGAACAGCTACGCTTTTTATAAAGAGGAATTTAAAACGGAGGCTGACGAGAATTACAGCCACGAGAAAAAATTGCGCGATGCAATCAATGATAACATGAAAGGTTTTTCAATTAAGTATCAGTCGGTTGCCGCAGCTTCGAGCAATTCCGTTATTCCTTTTTATGAA
>JAITFV010000152.1 GCA_031281115.1 Oscillospiraceae bacterium
CCACGCCCCGTGTATTCTCGATTATTGATTGTTAATTCAATCGTTAGTCGAGAGTGCATGGGGCGTTTTTTGTTGTCTAAAATCAAAAAGGGTCTTGACAAGATTAGAGAGGATTCTCTCTAAAATCTTTCAATAAAATATTGTACGAATCGTTGCCGTTTCTTTTCGTTAGTTCTCGCAAAACGAGCTGACAAAGTCATTCATCGGAACGCTTTTTACGAACTCGAAGTCCGCCGACTTCACACCGGTGAAATTCGCGTAGCTCTGAAAGACCTGCGCGAGTCTTGCCTTTACAGCGAATACGAAATCGTCTGGCACGGAATCTTCGACTTTAATAATAAATCCAAAACAGCTAATGCAAAACTTTTCAGAACCAAGCACGCCCCAATCACCTTCAATGCTGATGACTTGGTCAATGACAGCAACTGTGACGAAAATTATGTATTAGCCGAACTGTTCGGTTTCTTGCACAAGTACCCGTATCAAGGTTATAAGCGACAATTATAACCGAATGCGTAAAAAGGGTTGACAAAATCGAAAAAACGTGCTATAATAGTATCAAGGTGCAAAGGTGTTTTGAGTCGTTCACCTGAACAAGTTATTTTAGAAACTATTAGAAGGGTGGTGTTTAATATGATTAGTGACAGAAAAAAAGCGTTAATAAATTGGGCTTACAGCGAATCAGGACATGGTTATGATTTGCCTGATTTTCGTTTACAAAAATTCTTATTCTTCTATGAATGTCTTTCAAAAGTAGAGGGGGATGACTTTGATTTTAATAAACTTAAAGGCTACAAACGAGGTCCGGTATTCGGCGATGTATTCGGTGCTATGAAGCATAACAGGAGTGAATTTTATAACAGTATAAAAACCTTTCAATATCACGTAAATGCTGAAAGAGCGGTGCAGTCAATGTTTTTAGTACAAGCTCTCGGTGTTGAATTATCTGATTTCACACACAAATTAAATATGTGGAAGGTCAAAGAAAACGAAATTATGCGTGGTGACCTCCATGTACCGCTTGTCGGTAAAGATTTTTCAGAACATGATGCAAAGGTTTTTGATGAGTTAAAATCGGTTTATTCAACATCGTATATTAACAGCGTAACAATAAAAGAAGTCAACGGCAAGACGTTTTTATTCCCTAAAGAACACGAGTTTAAGAGCGAATATAATAATGCACTTTACGAAGTGTCTGTTGATTCTGATTTTCTCTCGCCTGTTTATGTCGATGTGCATGAGGGGGAACTTTATTTTGAGTGATGCGAAAAATATAGACATTAAGGATATTGCGAAATTTTGTATTCCTTATCCTGACCAAGACAGCGGATTAGCAAAAATTGCACATATGTATATTTGCATATATGCAGACGACGAAATTCGGTTGCTCAAGTGTCAGTCGTGGAAACCCATCCATTTACATTCGGACTCACTGCCTCAAAAGAGGTTTGTGATATCCTCCAATGTCATACAACCGCCTTTCACAAGACAAACAATCATTGATTTAGATAAAGTTTTCATAGGGGATAAGACTTCCGAATATGTTATAGTCGGTGAATTATCTGATGAGATGTTTAACGAATTGATTTCGCAATTCAACTACGATGATTCTGAAAAAATCATTATGAGTGATTTATATAAAAGTTTTCCTGTTGACATCTCTACTTCAAGTTCTTGAAAACACTTAAAGTTTTTAAGTGAGATTTTTTAACATATCTCCTCCGTTTTGAAATCATTACTGATTGTCATAGAAACGAGTTCCAGCATTTTTTTGTTTCGAGCCGCGGTATCATCGGGTGAACGCATAATTTTATACTCATCAGAAATGCAAAAGTCCTTAAAAAGCTCTCTTAAAACTTCTTTTTTTGAGAGTGTTTCTGCAAACTCATCTTCTGTTAACTCGTGCATCACCAAAAGCCATGACTGAAATAAATACTTGCTTATCGGACCGCGTCTGAAATTCTCGCCGATTCGTCTAAATGTGTATCTGTCGAACAAATCTGATGCTCGCTTTAAATCCGATTCAAAGCTTCTTTTAATACGCTCATACTCTTCTTTATCCATGTTATCTAAAACCGAATTAAGTTTTGACATTACACTATTCAAAAAAACACTTGAATCGGAAACAAACTCCAAATTAAAGTCGGCATCATTCCAAAAAAACACATATGCTAAATACCTAAGGCAAAATTCCCTATCTTCCATGCGAATAATGTTTACACTACTACCCACAGTAGTAGTAAAAACTTCAATTTGTGCCATCTCATTCAATAAATCAACAGCCGCACCCTGAAAAAGTGCATTTCTAATTTCTTGGTCCTCGAGTTTAATGCCGCCGGTATTGAAACGCTTAAAAACAACATATTTGACTTCTGCAGGGGTAGGGAGAACCAATTTGCAAATATTAATTTCTGTTTCTTCTATTCGCCTTTGGTTTTTTCTGCCAACGCCTTCGAATAAACAGCCATTCAACTCGTTGCCCAAAAACTCAAGATTTGAAAGCGACATAGTTCCGTCAATCACAAACTCTTTAATTGCAGTTAATCGCTGCAGCCCGTCAATAACCAACCATTTTTCGTCATTAGTCGCGTCAACATAAAACATCGGTAATGGTATATTTATAAGAATACTTTCTATCAACCTGCTTTTTCGCTCGTTATCCCAAATGCCGGCTTTACGCTGAAAAGGGGAGGCTAAGTCAATACCGTTACCCTCTATACGTTTGTATATTTCACCCAAAGTCATTTTTGAGTGAACAATATCAAGCAATTTAGGGTCAAAAGGAGCGTGTGCACTCTCTTCAAACTCTAAATCAACATCGGAATCTAAAACCTCAACACCTTCAAGAACCAAAGCAGTTTTCAGTTCGTTATATTCGTCGATATTAACAGCACCATTTGCATCAACAACACAATCTGCAAGGCTATGTCTTGAAAGTTTATATTTTTGTTTTTTTGCGAGATTTAAGAGTTCACCAAAGCATTCCATAAGCCTTGCGAGTCCTTTCTGAAAATTTTGAAACCTGTAACACGATTGTTTTTTCTTTTACTATCATAGCATATAATGTTCGCTCTGTCAATAGTTTTTTCGAATTAGCCGTATTTGTTTATGCCATTTCGACGATACAGCAGAGAACCTTGCATCTCCCGTTGAAAAGCGGTCTCCTGTTGCTGTTGATATTCCTGAACTTGATTGTTCAGCAGTTCCTCGAAAGACGCCGCTTCCGACTGCGGCTCCGAAAATCTGTCATAGTTCGTCCCGGATTGCGGTTGCGATGCCCCCGATGGCTTCTCTACGTGTTTGACCTCAACGGGGTCGTAACTCAGTCCGCGGGTAAGTATGCCGAGATGAGCCGGAGCGTCCACAATATTTTGCTCTGTACGCTGTGCTTCATACTGCGGCTCATGCACAAACTCGGTTTCGGGCATTGGAGGGGCGATTTCCTGTTGCGGCATATCCGGAACAATCCCGCCTCGGAAATCGCCGATTGCGCCCGCCTCAATCTCTGTTTGAGCCTGTAACTCCAACCCACGCCGGACTTGCTGCACATCGCGGATTTGCGCTTCCGCCAACACTTGGTGACCTTCCTCTGTGAATCCGTATTCCATGACTAACCCCCTCTTTCATCGACGTTTTCTGCACTCTGATTAACCTAAACCGGCGTTGCCGAGACCGCTGTTTTGGACTTGCGATTCGTTATTCACAACAAGCGTGTCGGATTCGGACGAAAAGCGCGCCAATAAGCTGTCGGTCGTGGGTTTTGATTCGGTTTTGTTTCCCGAAAACGCTCCCGCAAAGGGCATATTGATGTTGAAGGTGTTCCCGGAATTAAGCGAAGGTGCAAGGCTGTTGCCGTGGGCTGTATTCCCCGTTACCGTCGCTGTTGCCGCTTCAACCGGAACCGCCACATCGCCGACCTGTCCGTCGCGAAACAGACCTGTAGTGGTCATTCCACCGCCGCCGGGTGTTGCAGCATCAAGCACCACCGGAACATCGATGGGTAAACTCTCCATAATTTCATTCATAATTGTTACCTCTCTCTATAAAAAATTTATATACAAATTGGCATTTAGCCAACGTGTGACCAGTTTTAACGCCCGAAACCTGTGTCGCTGCTTCGTTGAGCTCCTGTTTCAAAACGCGATAAATGTAACTGGTATAATAGAATGTACCAATATTGGCAGATAAAAATGTACCACCTGTAGCGCGAAAATGGTATAATTAGTTTTAACTAATAATACCAAGGAGGCGCAGAAAGGTGATA
>JAITFV010000161.1 GCA_031281115.1 Oscillospiraceae bacterium
CGTTGCTTTTTGCAGTTATCTGCATGGTTATTTTTGCGCGGGAGGACTCATATTCACTGGAAACCGCGTTCGGTATATTACCGCTCCTGCTTTTTGCAGTAGTTATTTTTCTGGGAATCGCGTCGGCGTTCGCGGCGCGGCTGTTCTTCCGGCAACAACAGCGGGCGTATGAAAAACGAGTGGAAACCGGGAAGTCGGGAGTTAATTTTTATGAATAAACAAAAATTATTGAAACAAATCTTGAACAACCAAAAAAATGTTAAATTTAATGATTTTATTATTATTCTCGAAGCATTTGGTTTTGTTCGGACAAGAGGCGAAGGAAGCCATAATATATTTAAAAATTCTTTTGTAAATGAAATAATTAACATCCAAAACATAAACGGCGAAGCGAAACCTTATCAAATAAAACAATTCTTTTCTATTGTTGAAAAATATAACTTGAAACCAAGAGAAGAAAGGATTTAATAAAAATATGAAAGATTATCACATCAATATTTTTTACAGTGGCGATGATGGCGGATACATTGCGGATATTCCCGATTTGAAAAGTTGCAGCGCATTCGGAAAAAGCCCGAACGAAGCACTGCGAGAGGTTTTAACAGCGCAGAAACTTTGGCTGGAAACAGCAAAGAACAGCAATATGCCCATTCCCAAACCGCAATACCAACCAATGATTTATAAAGTGATATAGCCAGTTAAGTTAAAAACACTAAAGCGTTTTTAACCCGCGGCGTATACGCCGCGAACCGCCAAAGGCGGTGAGAATTGAAACAGGAGAAAACATTTTGAACCTATCAATGAAATGGCTTAATGATTACATTAAGACCGAAATGCCGATAGAGGACTTCGCGCACGGCATGACCATGAGCGGCTCGATAGTCGAGAAGTGGACGGATTTATCCGAGCCGCTGAAAAATATTGTCTGCGGTAAGGTAATCTCAATTGAAAAGCACGCAGACTCGGACAAGCTTTGGGTCGCACAAGTAGATGTAGGCAATAATGCAAGCGAATCCGCCGAAGGCGGTACTGCGACCGGGGGCTCCCCGGTGCAGATTGTAACAGGCGCGCAGAACGTCACGGCGGGGGCTATGGTTCCTGTGGTGCTTGAAGGCGGCGTGGTTTTTAATTTTAATGACGGCAGCGTAACAGCTATAAAGCGCGGCAAGCTCCGCGGTGTTGAAAGCCGGGGCATGATGTGCAGTTACAACGAGTTAGGCTTAACGCTTGAGGATTTACCTTACGCTGACCCTGACGGTATTTTGATTCTTGACAACGACCCCGAAGCCTGTAAATTAACGCCCGGTACGGATATGCTTGACTTCCTCGGAATCCGTGACATCGCGGTCGAGTTTGAAATTACAAATAACCGTCCCGACTGCCTGTCGGTAATCGGATTGGCGCGGGAGGCGGCTGCAACGTTTAATCTCCCTTTAAGCAGTGAATATCTCGCCGCAGAGGGTACACCGGTGAAAAAGCCCGCATTTAAAGGCGTTGACGGCGATTTGAACTTAAAAGTTAAAGTTGAGAATAAAACGCTGTGTTCGAGATATATGGCGGCAGTCGTGAAGAACGTTAAAATTGCGCCGTCGCCGAGATGGCTCACCGAGCGGCTTCGCGCTTCCGGCGTTCGCGCTATAAATAACTTAGTAGACATAACTAATTTCGTCATGCTTGAGTACGGGCATCCCATGCATGCCTTTGATAAACGCTACGTTGAAGGTGATGAGATTATAGTTCGCAGTGCCTCCGAAAATGAGAAAATCGTGCTTCTTGACGGAGAGGAGCGTATGCTTAGTGCGGAAACTTTGGTAATCGCAGACGCTGTTAAGCCGATTGCAATCGCGGGGGTAATGGGCGGCGAATTCAGCGGAATTATGGACGATACAAAAGAAGTCGTGTTTGAATCTGCTTGCTTTGACGGTGTTTCGGTGCGCAAAACCGCACAGCGCATCGGCAGGAGAACCGAGTCAAGCGCGCGCTTTGAAAAAGGCATCGATGCCGAAAACGCCGAAAACGCGCTGCTTCGCGCCTGCGAATTAATAGAACTGCTCGGCTGCGGCGAGGTCATCAAGACGATTATTGACGAGGATTTTTCTTGTAAAGAGCCTGTTAAAATAAAATTCGATTATAAAAATATTAACGCGATTCTCGGCGTGGATATTTCCGAAAGCGAGCAGCTTGAAATTCTTGAAAGACTCGTATTTAAGCACGAGGACGGCTTCATGACCGTTCCGAGTATTCGGGTGGATATGGAGCTTGAATGTGACTTAGCGGAGGAAGTGGCGCGGATTTACGGCTATAATGAAATACCGTCGAGCGTTCCGCGGGTTGTTTCAAACATTCGCCCGGCGCCGGAGCTTGCTTTTGAAGAAAAAGTGAGCGCAGTCATGCAGGGGCAGGGTTGTTACGAGTGCATGACGTTCAACTTTATTTCGCCGAAGTCTAACGAAAAGGCGGGAATCGAGAACGCCGAAAGTGTAATTATACGCAATCCGCTCGGCGAGGAAACGGGCGTAATGCGGGCTTCCATGCTGCCGTCAATGCTTGAGGTTTTAGCGCGTAACTACAACAACCGTAATGCCGCAGGCAGATTTTACGAAATCGGTACTATGTACGCTCCTATCTCCTATGAAGATTTACCCGAAGAGATGAAATTGCTTAGCGTGGGGCTTTACGGCGAGGGCGAGGATTTTCTTACACTTAAAGGTATAATTGAAGAACTTCTCGAAAAGCTCGGCATAAATGCGGAGTTTCTGCCGTACCCCGCAGGTATAGTAAACAAATCCTATCACCCGGGGCGGTGCGCCCATATTTCCGTGAACGGCGATAGCATAGGCTCGATGGGGGAAATCCATCCGCTTGTTACCGACAACTACGGCATAGACACACGGGTCTATTGCGCAGAATTAGTAATGCACAAACTTTTCAGGCACAGTCAAGCCGAGCCAAAATTCAAACCGCTGCCGAAATTTCCATCGATGACAAGGGATTTAAGTCTGCTGTGTGACCTTGAAATCACAGCGGGAGAAATCAGCAAAATTATATCGGAAGCTGCCACAAACTTAGAGCAGATTGCATTATTTGATATATACACGGGTTCGCAGGTTCCCGAGGGAAAGAAAAGCTTGTCGTATAAGCTTGTTTTCCGTAAAAAAGACGCCACGCTGACCGATGAGGAAACCGATAAGGCAGTCGCGAAAATTCTTCGCGCGCTTGAAAATAAAAACATAGCATTACGGTATACTTGATTAACTTAAAATTCTATAAATTTTAAGTTAATCGGGATTGCGCTGTCT
>JAITFV010000286.1 GCA_031281115.1 Oscillospiraceae bacterium
AGTTTTAAACAGCCTTTTTGAAACCTCGCTCCCCGCAAGTATAACAAGCACTAATCCCGCGCAAACCGCAGCTTGCATGAAATTAAGCGGCACTGTTGAGAATAAATCGTTTAAAACAGGCACGTACATAACCGCAATAAGAATAGCCATTGACACTGCGATTGATATATTTAAGAAGCGGTTTTTAAATAATTCGCGCTTAAAACAAATTTTTGTTTCAGTTTTTGACGGATACGCGACCAAAAGTTCGCCTGCAACAAGCGTGAAAAAGCACATACTGACGGCGACCGCGTAATTATCCGCAGCAAAAAGCCCGAATAGAAACGCACCTAACGCTCCCGCACACACAAACAGCGACCTGAACGCGACAGAACCCTTCATGCTCTTGTTTATAATCTGCTCTTTCGGGTTTCGCGGGGGGTGTGTCATGACGTCTGCTTCCTTGTTTTCCATGCCGAGCGCAAATGCGGGGAATGCATCCGTCAGCAGATTTACGAATAACAATTGTGTCGCCGTAAGCGGCACCGGAAGCCCGAAAATTATAGCCAAAAGTATAATTAAAATTTCACCGATATTGCAAGCAAGAAGATACGCTGTGACTTTTCGGATATTGCCGTAAATCGTTCGTCCCTGTTCGACCGCACCGACGATGCTCGTAAAATTATCATCGGTGAGAATCATGTCTGCGGCTTCTTTTGAAACGTCCGTACCGGTAATCCCCATCGCTATGCCTATATCGGCTTTCTTGAGTGACGGTGCGTCATTAACGCCGTCACCGGTCATGGCGACGATGTGTCCGTCTTGCTTGAGCCGGGTAACTATATTTACTTTATCTTCGGGGCTGACTCTTGCGTATACATCTTCAGGCGCAATCCCGAGTTCTTTCGCTATAGCCAGCGCGGTGATTTTATGGTCGCCGGTAATCATCTTGACTTTGATTCCTGCGGCATGGCACTGTGCAATTGCCGACTTTGCTTCTTCACGCGGCGGGTCGATGATACCTTGTAATCCGATGAATGTGAATTTTTCGCAAGGGTGGTCGCGATACGCGAACGCCAGTACACGCAATGCTCTGCCTGCCATTTCTTCGGAACGCATAAACGCACTCCCTACGTCAGTGCATTGTTTCGCTACGGCTTCTAATGAACCTTTAAGCCAGTCAGTTGTTCGCTGCCCACTGTCCGTTGTCAGCTGTGTCGTCACTTGCATGAATTTTGTTGCCGAATCAAATGGGATTTCATCTGTTCTCTCGTATCCGCTTAAATCAATTTCCGCCTTGTCTGCCGCAGCCATGAGCGCGATTTCTGTAGGTTCGCCGATGTATGGAGCGCCGCTTTCGATGTTCCGTATTACATTGCTGCATAATGCGCCGCAGCGGAGAACTTCCGACCGCAATTTTTCATCTCCCCCGGCAGCCCATATTTCCGTCACAGTCATTTTATTCTGTGTCAGCGTCCCTGTTTTGTCTGAGCAGATTACTGTCGTGCTGCCGAGTGTTTCAACTGCTCGGAGTTTCTTAATTATTACGTTTCTTTTTACCATTTTCTGTACGCCGATTGCTAAAATTACAGTCGCCACAATCGCAACACCCTCAGGAACTGCCGCAACAGCGAGCGATACCGACACCATCAGCATTTCAAGTAAATCCATCTTATATAAAAAGCCGATTCCGAAAATCAAAGCGCAAGTAGCGATACAGATTATGCCAAGCGTCTTCGCCATCGCGTTAAGTTTGTCTTGAAGCGGCGTACTGCCTTCATCTGTTTCATTCAGAATCACCGCGATTTTACCCATTTCAGTATCCATACCCGTAGCGCAGACGACACCCGCGCCTCGCCCGTAGGTTACGACAGTACCCATAAAAGCTGAATTTACGCGGTCACCAAGGCTTGTCCCGCCGGCAAGAACAACTTCCGCTTCTTTTTCAACGGACACGGATTCGCCCGTCAGCGCGGATTCGTCAATTTTAAGGTTCACGCTCTCGATGATTCTTATATCCGCCGGGATATAATCTCCCGCCTCAAGCACAATTACATCGCCGATTACAACATTTTCGGAGTCAATTCTCTCGACCTTTCCATCACGCCTGACTTTTGCTTTGGGGCCGGACATGCCTTTGAGTTCTTTTAGCGCGTTGTCAGCTTTATTTTCCTGCGTAATGCTTATAATCATGTTAATCACAAGAATGCCGATAATTATAGTTGCGTCTTTTAAGCCGTCACCCGCAATTACAGAAATAATTGCCGCTGCGATTAAAATAATCACAAGAAAGTCCTTAAACTGTGCTAAAATACGCATAAATAATGTTTTTTTCTTCATGCTTTGAAGGCGGTTCGCGCCGTTTGTTTCAAGTCTGCGCGCAGCTTCTTCCGCGGTCAACCCGCGGTTGAAGTCAACATCAAGCGCTTGCAATGACTGTGAAATGCCTTTTGAATAGAATTCAATGTTATTTTTCATTTTTTCACCTTGTCCTTCCTGCATCAACGAGAAATGAAAAGTTTCGTTTCCCCGTTTTTATATCATTTGTTTTTATAGTTAGTTTGGAATGAATCCAATCTAAATTTTCGCTCGCTACGCGGCGAGTTGCGGTGAAACCGCAACCATAGTCGTTTTAAACGACTATAA
>JAITFV010000099.1 GCA_031281115.1 Oscillospiraceae bacterium
CGCCGAGGTGTTGTTGGGGCGGTAGTTTAAAAGGGGCTGGAAGAGATTTTTAGTCAGCAGATTATGCCCGTAAATAACCGTGTTGTGCGGGCGTTCAAACGACGTGAACCGCCCCTCCCAGTCGGCGAAAACCGTACCGTTCGCAGTAGGGTTTCTGTCGTGGTCATGATTGAGGTAAAACTCATTGTCGCCGGTCCATTGCCCGTATTCGTCATAAAAAGCGTGTTGATAGACAGGATACTGTATAATCGGGTAAATCTCAACCCAGCCTACAAAGTCGTCGTTGCGCTCGTAGAATTCCCAATACTCGCCGATAACCGTAACGGCATCAGTTATAAGGTCGCTGTCCCCAAAGCGCGGCGGATGCATTTCAAAAAACTCGGGACCGTCGTAATCATCTCTGAGGTCAACAAGTTCTTGGCGCTCCTGGTCGCTTCTTATATCGCGCAGAATATAAAAATCGAAAATAGCCATACTTGCCCAAACAAGCAAAGCGAGAGAGCCAAACAGGATTATTTTTCTTACAATATCGCCGGCTTTATCGCCTTTCCACGGAAAAAGCCCGCGAAGAATCGAAACGGCAAGATTTTCCTTGCGCCTTATAACTCTTTGACCGCCGTGTGTTCCGTGGCGGTTTTTTCTGACCGGGCGTCTGTCAAATTCTGGCATTATTCCTCCGATTTTTAACCGCCGTGAGCGGGGTTAGTGAAATGGTCTGCTATCACCATAAGGTGAGATAGTGCAAACGTGTGTCTGCATCGGGATTTTCAAGCAGAAATTCGTCCAAGCCTATAACCTTGTCCGTATCCCAATTTCTGCCTGCCCAAGAGCCGCCGAGCCTTTGATAATAGAGTGTGAAGTAGAGCGGGCTGGGGTTTACATAAACAGCGTCAATATCGAAGTCATCGGGGCTTTCGTCCTCGCGGAGTCTGCGCGCAAACACTGCGACTCGCGCATCTATGTGTTCACCGAGCGGATAGTGACAGGTCGAAAGCGTTATAATCTCATCGCCGTACATTATATCTACATCGGTGTAAAAACTGCTCCTGTCCATGATGTTCTGCATGAAATCGTAAAACGAGGCTCTGTCGGAAAATTCCCGCTTCCTGAAGTAATCATAAACATCATCGTATTTATTTTCCTCGGTATGTACAAAAATAGCAGCGAAAACCTTATAATAAAACTGCTCGTAAAGCGTACTGAACTCGATAATCGGGTGATTGCGGTAAAATGTTGTATGTCCGGGAGAGGAATAATAATAAGCGTAGTAGCGCACAGCGGGGTGCATCTTCGTGCCGTCGTTCATGTTATGCCCGTAGAGCACGGTATTGTCGGGGCGGGATGTAGGCGTAAAAGGATGCCGCCATTCAGCGTAAATAGAACCGTGCATTGAATTAACATGGTCGATGGAGTAGCTGAGGTAGTAGTGATTGTCCCCCGTGACAGTACCGTCTTCAAGATAGCGGCGGTATTGCAAAACAGGATAATCAAGGCTTGTTCCCGGGATTCGCAGCCAGCCGATGAGGTCGTTGTTTCTGTCGTATGTAGTTATAAAGTGCGGAAGAATCCCGGGCCGTTCGACTAAGATTTCAAGGATTCTCTCGTCGGTCAAATCAATAACTTCGGAAAGTTCATATGCATAAACACGCAAAGCCTCCATGTCTTTTTCGATGAGCTCCGCAACGGCTCCCGCCGGAAGGAAAACCTGCCCCGAAAGCGCAAACTGCTCCGCGCTGCGTTCCATTTCATTTCGCAGTTCGGTGTAGGTTGCGTTGTGTGCGCGCCCTGCCCACGAGCTGCTCAAAATCAACACAAAGCAGACGATTGCGACCACGAGCGAGATGATGAAGATGATTTTGCGTATAATTTCACGCACGGGGTCTGATTTTGCGGGTATAAGGCTCATGAGAAGCGTTTTAAATTTAACGCCGCGTCCGTAAACGGCAGCCTCGCCCGAATCATCAGCGTAAACCGGCAGAACTTCTACAGTATAGGGTTCAGCTTTGCCTTTTTTTTCTGCTGCTTCTGCTTTTTTATTTTCAATTTCGTCTAAAATATCCTGAACATTAACAGCCATAATTCACAATCCTTTCGTTTAATCGCCATAACTTAATCGCCATAACTTAAAAGATATGTTTCATAATCCCAAACTCTGCCGACCCAGGTGTTTCCCGTCACTCTCATCTGATGCGTAAAGGGCAGAAAATTATCGTTCCATTGAGCTTTTTCAACGTCTACGAAGCTGCTTTCGCCGTCTCTGACTCTGCGCGCAAAGACAACAGTGCGAGTGTCAACGTGCTCGCCGAAAGGCCAGTAGCAGGTCGAAAGCGTTAAAATATGGTCGCCGTACATCAGGTCAACGTCGGTAAAAAGCACACTCCTGTCCATAACATTAAAAACAAAGTCATGAAAATCATCCGCAGTTTCAAAATCACGAATAATGTGATAAGGGAAAACATCACCGTATTCTTCTTTCGTGTTAAACAGTCCCACGGCGAAAATTTTCCAGTCGTGCCTTTCATAAAGCGTATTAAAATGCACAATCGGGTGCCTGTGATAAAACGACATATCCCGTCTGTGTGAGTAAGCCTTGTAATAATCTGCGACTTTTGCGAACATATTTCCGGTGTAAATATTATGTCCGTAAAGCACTGTGTTGCCCGAAAGAATACCGTCGTCCGTGAAGCGGTTGCGGAAATCCGCATAAATAGAGCCGCCCGCGCTCCTTGAGCCGTCAAAATTATGGTCGAGATAAAAACTGTTATTATCGGTTTGATAAACGAGGTAGTTAAGGATATGACGGTTGTGGTCGCTGTAAGTCAGCTCGGTTCGGGTTATATCCGGAATCAGAATATGCCCGACTAAGTCGCTGTTAAAAAGATAATGCTCAATATATTCGGGGAGCATGGGGAGCTGCCGGTTGCGGTTGACTTCTTCAAACAGTTCATCGGAAATGTTGGGGTTCCAGAAACCTGAGAGCTTTTGGTCGATTTTATACTGCTGATAATGGTCGTTGAGGAAGATGAAAGCTTCTTTTCCGCCAAAGTAAATCAAGGCGGTCAGCGCGACTAAGAAAACGCTTTTTCTCCCCATTTCAAGCTTACTGTCGCCTTTCCACGGAAGCATACGTATGATAAAGCGGGTGAGCGCGTTGCGTTTTTTTCCGTCGATGTAAATGCCGGCGGGGCGGGGTCTTGTGTTATAAGCTATTGCTGCCATAATTTTTTCCTTTTTTACCCGTCGATTGTGTTTTGTATCAGAATCAATGCCTGCCGCACCGATTCTAACCTTATATATTGTCTGTCTTTGCTGTTTATCTGTAAATGTAAGATGTTAGTTTTATTTTCACAGGTGCAAGCTAAAAACACAGTTCCTATGGGCTTCTCCGACGTTCCGCCGCCCGGACCGGCTATACCTGTGATTGAAATGCCGATGTCTGCAACCGCCCCGTTCTCCGGGCAATCCTCCGCGTAGGGGTATTTCCGCACACCAAGCGCCATTTCCGCAGCGCACTGCGCAGAAACCGCACCGAATTTCTCTAAAGTTTCCGGTTTAACGCCGAGCAGTTTTTCTTTAATTTTGTTGGCGTAGGCGACGATTCCCAGCCCGAAAACTTCCGAGCTGCCGGGGACGCCCGTAACCGCACCGGATAAAAGCCCGCCTGTGCAGCTTTCGGCTGTTGTTAGCGTAAGATTAAGCCCGCATAACAATTGTACTACATTTTGTGCCGTCTTGTCAAGATTATAATGCATATTGTTAATAAGTGTGTTCATAATATTCCGATTCTTAGAAATTTTCTATAATAATATTTTCTGTTGCTTTTTGCATTAAATCGGCATTTAAGCGGGTTTCAAGTCTTTTGACATCATTCAAAAACGGCTTCAGCTTCGGGCGGCGCGGCGTGAACACCGTGCAGCAGTCCTCATAAGGCAGAGTTGAAATGTCAAAAGTTCCGATTTTGCGCGCTATTGCAGTGATTTCGATTTTATCCATGCCGATAACAGGACGGTAAACAGGCAGCGGAGACGCATCGTTTGTGCAAATGAGCGCTGCGGGTGTTTGGCTCGCTACCTGCCCGACGCTTTCTCCTGTGACAATTGCAGAGTAATGCCCTTCCTTGCATAATTCAGCCGCAATCCTGAACATTAGTCTGCGCAATAATATCGTCATGTATTCTTCCGGGCAGTTATCGCGTATATCCTCCTGTGCCTCGGTTAAGTTCACGGTGAAAAGCCTTATTTCCCCGCAGTATTCGGCGAGCTTTCCGCACAGGCTCCCGACCTTCATAAGGGCGCGCTCCGAGGTATACGGCGGGCTTTGAAAATGCAGCATATCAAGAGACAATCCGCGCTTCGCCATCATGTAGGCGGCGACAGGGCTGTCGATTCCGCCCGACAGCATAACAAGAGCTTTTCCCGACATACCTACCGGAATCCCACCCGCGCCCTGTAAGCGGTTCGGGCAGACATAGGCATGGCTGTCACGGATTTCGAGAAAAACAGTAACGTCGGGATTATGCACATCTACCGATAAATGGCTGTTCGCTTCCCAAATTTCACCGCCGAACTCACGCATTAATTCCATAGAGTTCATCGGAAAGGTTTTATCGGCGCGCTTTGCTTCAACTTTGAATGTTTTTGCACCTGCAAGCGCACGTTTGAGGTAAGGTACGCCGAGCCTTACAATTTCTTTGTAATCCTTGGGGAGAGCTAATGAACGCTGCACCGCGCCAATTCCGAAAACTGTGAGCAGGCGGCGTTCGATTTCGCTGAAGTCGGCAGTCTCTGAGAGCGGCGTAATGTAGAGCGTGGACTGTGCGCGCTCGTAAGCAAAATCGCCGAGCCTTGCGCCGCTTGGAAGCGGCGCCGCAAGCCGCTGTTTTATATTTTTAATCATGCGCTCTTCAAAAAGCCGCTTGTTGTTGCCTTTTAGGGCGATTTCGCCGTATTTTGCCATGAAAACTTCCATATTTCAATAAGTCCTTTACAAATAAGCCGCGAAACGGCGAGGTGGTTTTAAAATTAATCGGGATTGCGCTGTTTGCAGACAATATTCATCAACGTAATACTGCATACTATAATCGTTTAAATTGAAAACTGTTCCACAGTTTCAATTTAAACGGGTTTCCGCTGCGTGAGCGCAGCGGGCGCTGTCGCAACAGCGCAAGCCCCTTTAACTTAAAAAGCGAAACG
>JAITFV010000153.1 GCA_031281115.1 Oscillospiraceae bacterium
CAGCCTTGACGGCGATGGCAACACTATCCGCAACCTGACGATTGACAGAACGGCTGACAATACAGGGCTGTTCGGCTTTATCGGCGAGACAGGCACAGTTAAAAATCTCGCAATCGAGGACGCCGAAGTAAAGGGCGGCAACTGGGTCGGCGGCGTGGCGGGGTGGAGCCAAGGCAGAATCGAAAACGTCAGCTTCAGCGGCACTGTCACGGGGAGCGGCGACAGGGTCGGCGGCGTGGCGGGGTTTAACTCCGGCGCAAGCGAAAACTGCTATAACACCGGTGAGGTCACGGGTAATAGCTGGGTCGGCGGCGTGACGGGGCATAACTCCGGCATAGGCACAATCACAAACAGCTTCAACACCGGCGCGGTCACGGGTACCGGCAGCGTTGGCGGTGTGGCAGGGTATAACCAAAACGCCACAATCACAAACAGCTTCAACACCGGCACTGTCACGGGTACCGGCGACAGAGTCGGCGGCGTGACGGGGTGGAGCGACGGCGTAAACGGCAGCACAATCGAAAACAGCTACAACACCGGCGCTGTTTCGGGGAACGACAACGTTGGCGGCGTGACGGGGAGCACCTCCGGTGCAAACTCCACAATCACAAACACCTATTTTAACAGCGATATTTATACCGGTAGCGGCGTTGGTGCAAACACCGGCGGCGGCGCGGTCTCGGCAGAGGGCAGAACTACCGTACAGATGCTGTCGGCAGACTTCTTAGAGGAACTCGACACAGAAGATAAGTTTGTGCAGCGGATAATTTCGGAAGATTATATTTATTATCCGGAGCTGGAAGTTTTTTATGAAAGCGAAAACGAGGTCGTAGAGGCAGCTTCCGAGCGCAGTGCCCGGGTGACAAGGCGCACTGTCACGTTTGATGGGCTTTCAGCGACAGAAATTACTTTCGGCGATAAACTAAGCGAATCTATAATCACAGGCACGGCTTCTTCGTTAGGCGCGGCTGTTGCGGGGGTTTTCAGCTGGGATGACGGCGACATAATTCCAAACGCGGGAAATGCAGAGCAGAACGGCGTTTTCACGCCGATAAGCCCGCTGTACAAAGTCGCTTCGTTCAGCTTATCGGTTTCTGTGCCTTGCCCCGACTGCGGCGAAACCGACTGCACGGCTCATCTCTATTTATCATTTCAAGATATAACCGATGAACAACTCGCAGAAATGGTAGCAGACAGCACAATCCCCGCTTGTGTTGTAAATTTGCATTTGAACCACAACCAAATCAGCGACCTCACGCCGTTAGCAGGGCTTGTGAATTTGGAAGTTTTGGTTTTGCACAACAACCAAATCAACGACATCGCGCCGTTAGAGGAGCTTGTGAATTTGGAAAATTTGGGATTGGACGGCAACCAAATAAGCGACCTCACGCCGTTAGCGGGACTTACGAATTTGGAAGCTTTGGGTTTGAGCAACAACCAAATCAGCGACATCACGCCGTTAGCAGGGCTTGTGAATTTGTGGGCGTTGGAGTTGAGCCGCAACCAAATCAGTGACCTCGCGCCGTTAGAGGGGCTTATGAATTTGGAAAATTTGGGTTTGGACGCCAACCAAATCAACGACCTCACGCCGTTAGCAGAGCTTACGAATTTGTTTCAGTTGTTTTTGGACGTCAACCAAATCAGCGACATCACGCCATTGGCAGGGCTTGTGAATTTGGGGAGGTTGGATTTGAGACTCAACCAAATCAGCGACATTACGCCGTTAGAGGGGCTTACGAATTTGGAGTGGTTGAATTTGAGCAACAACCAAATTAGCGACCTCGCGCCGTTAGAAGGGTTGATTAATTTGCAGATATTGGAATTGAACGCCAACCAAATCAGCGACCTCGCGCCTTTGGCGGGGTTGATTGAGTTGAAGTGGTTGTTTTTGGACGCCAACCAAATCAGCGACATTACGCCGTTAGCAGGGCTTGTGAATTTGGAGCGGTTGGATTTGAGATTCAACCAAATCAGCGACATCACGCCGTTAGCAGAGCTTACGAATTTGTGGTGGTTGGGTTTGAGCGATAACCAAATCAACGACCTCGCGCCATTGGCAGAGTTAATTAATTTGTGGGAGTTGCATTTGTACGACAATCCGCTCACCATAGCACAAATATATGAATTAAAGGAATTATTGCCGGAAACTACGGATATTTTCTACGACACAACCAGTACCGGCTGCCCCGATTGCGAAAAGCATGAAGATGTGTGCGAATGCCCTTGCGAGGAATGCGGCGAAATTGTCTGCGTTTGCGAGCCGCCTAAGTACGACTGCGAGGACTGCGAAGATAAGGGCTGCGAAAAGTGCAAGCCTGTGTACGATTGCGAGGACTGCAGAGATAAAGGCTGCGAGAAGTGCGAACCTGTGTACGACTGCGAGGATTGCGAAGATGTAGGCTGCGAGAAGTGCAAGCCTGTGTATATTTGCGAGGACTGTAAGGACGAGGGCTGTGAGAAGTGCAAGCCTGTGTATATTTGCGACGATTGCGAAGATGTAGGCTGCGAGAAGTGCAAGCCTGTGTACGACTGCGAGGACTGCGAGGACGTAGGCTGCGAGAAGTGCGAAGAACCCGCTTGTGAGCAGCATTCTTGGGGCAGTTGGCAGAGAATCGGCACTACAAACAACGAACGAAGGGTTTGTGCGGATTGCGGAGAAGAAGAAACGCGCAGACGCAGTACTTCCGGCGGCGGCGGTGGCGGCGGAAGCGGCGGTTCTACTCCGCCCGAAACACCACCAACCCCGCCTGTTCAGCAAGCAACAGGCACAACCACGCTGATTGTGAATATTCCGCGCACTGTGATTAATGCAATCAACAGCAAAATTCCGATTAATCAGCTGAAAATATCGGCAGGCGCGACGGGCAGTATTTCAGTGAGCGTGGGCGCGGATTTCGCAGGTCAGAACGCGGTTTTAGTGCGATATAATGCAGAAACAGGCGAGCTTGAGTTTGTTTCAGCCGCGACAGTCGGCGAGAACGGAAATGCAAGTTTAAACGTCAATCAAATCGGGGATTATCTCGTATTGACGTTCAAAACCGGCGATATTACAGGCACGGGCGAAGTTACGACAGCAGACGCGCTGGCGCTTCTGCGGCATATTGCAGGAATCGCCGAACTTAATTCGGTGCAGTTATTCATCGCGAACGGCGGAAAAGGCGAGAACAGCACGACAGATGCGCTGAATATACTGCGGTATATCGCGGGGGTTGTTGGTAGAATTTAAAACAAGCAAAATGCAAGAAACCGCCGGCAGTGCCGGCGGGCGGCATTAATTTTTTTCTTGACATAGTCGGTGATTTGAGGAGTTTATCACGTTAGCAGAACAAAACCCGCAAGTAAAAAATGCTGTAGTTCGTCTTATGGAGCTTTCTGCCGATGAACGCACCCGTATGTTATATGAATCCCGCTATAAAATGGAATGGGATAATCGCGCGCGGGAAGATGTTGCCGAAAGAAAAGGACACACCGATGGTCTTATTACTGTCGCAAAAAATCTCTTAGATGCAGGTGATTCCATAGATAAAATCATCAGAATGACCGGCTTATCCTGCGAGGAAATAGAAAGCTTACAACAGCAATGACAGGCGACTGCCGAGCGGATATTTCGCTCGGCTTTTTGGTGCTGAAACTCGAACACGGCATTACCTCTTAAAATCGGCGGTGATTCCGCCTGCGGGCGGGGGTTCTGGTCTGAAAAGAAAAAAGACGGCGATAACTCCCACCTCGCCAAACACAGAAAACAAGCGGGAACTTTTAACGTCTGGGCGGTTTCAGCGGCTGATATTGCACAATCGGTTCTTCGATTTTCTTCTCGACAGCTTCCACTACTTTCTCAACAACTTCGTCTATTTTCTGCGACTCTGCGATACTCAAATCCGCAGATTTAATTCCGTTGCCGATTTTCTTTGCCTGTTTGCGGTTTTGCTCCGCTTCGAGCAATTTCTGAACGTAAGTCATACTAAAAACATCCTCGAAAGCGGTCAGCGTTTCGGTTGTGGATTTAATTTTCTCGCGTTCATCGGAAATAGATTTTTCTATTTTAGCAATCTCTATTTCGCTATCGGCAATCGCTCTTTTCCGGTCGTAATATTTCTCGGAAGTGTACTCGTGTCTTTCCAATATATACACATCGTCTTGATTTCTTTTGTACGGTGGCGAATCATACCACCGCTTTGCAACCTCGAATAAATTCTTATCGCCAACCGCCTCTTTTCTCAGCTTGTCAATTCGGATTTCCATTAACAGTCAAGAAAGTCTTACAGACAGCGGCTCCGCTTATGACAGTGTGAAAAAATATTTATGAAAAAGGACTTGCAGTTTCGGCGAAACCGCGCTATAATTAAAGAGTAAAATCTTTCGCCGAAACTGTGTAGCCGTTAATGGAGGATATAATGGCTATTACGGAACGCAGAGTAGGTGCTTACGCACGGCTCAGTCTTGAGGACAGTCGTGCGGGAGAATCCGTCAGTATCGAGAACCAAAAACTCATGCTGACAAAACACGCAAAGGAACAGGGGTGGAAGTTAGTCGAAATCTATTGCGATGACGGATTTTCGGGAACTAATCAAAACCGCCCCGCACTGCAACGAATGTTGCACGACATCAAGCAAAAACGTATCAATACATTGCTTGTAAAAGACCTTTCAAGGCTCGGAAGGAACTATTTGGAAGTCGGCAATCTTGCCGAGGTAACGCTCGCCCCTGTTAAAATGGTACAATATTATTTTTTCATACCATTTGGAATTAGCTCGACCTTTTTACATGGGTATGAAATTTATTTATAAACAAGTTTTAATGTTTTTTCGGGTTTTGAATACGTAATCTTTTCAATAAGGAAATGAGCCGTTTGATATTTTTGCTCAATGTCAATGCTTTCGTCAGTCAAAAGCTCGTAAACGTCAGTTATTTTTTTAACAATTTCGTTGTTATGCCTGTTTTCGATTAGTTTACCTTTTAGAAGCTCCAACGCATTTATTAAATCCTCGCGCTCGTCCGAAAGTCTTTGTTTCTTTTCCTTGTATTCGGAAAGGCTGTCTATTCCGTCCTCGTATGCGATTTCAACCCTGTTTTCCTTGCTCGTGATTTTTGAAAGACGGTCATTAAGCACATCGTATTCAAGGGCGGTGCTTGGTTCAGTTGCACTCGGCACAATATTTAACTCGATTTCACCTGTATAAGTCTTTTTTAATTCCTCTAAGACTGCATTTTCTAATATGTCAATCTTAGTATGTGCGCTCACTTTGCAAGAACCTTTAAAATATGCATTACATTGCATATATTTTTCTCTATGAATAATAATAGAACGCCCGCAAGCTCCGCACTTCATAAGTCCTTTCAGCCATGTCGTTATTGGCGAGTTTTTATTTTCAAATTGGCGGAATAATTCTTTGTTCTCTCTTAACCGCTCCTGTACCTTATCCCATGTTTCCATGTCTATAATCGGCTCATGGTCGCTGTCGCGTAGAATCATATTAGGGTGATTAAAATTGTTATTCATACCGCCGTGAGGTGTCCAACGCACTTTCCCGATATAGGTAGGGTTATTAAGAATATAATTGATTGTATGATTTGAGAAGTCACCCCCTAATTTTGATTTACCTAAAGTGTTTGCATAGCGAATTGTGCCAAATAAACTATTTTCTCTATTTATAAAATAATTAAAAATAATTCTAACAAGGCTCGCTTCTTCTTCGATTATTTTAAGTTTTTTATTTTCTATCCGATAACCCAAAGGCGGTCTTGATTGAAATTCCCCGCGCTCCGCCTTTTCGGTCATGCCTTTTGTCACTTCCTCGGCAAGGTTAAGCGAATAATACTCCGCCATAGCTTCAAGCATGGCTTCCAAAATCACCGAAAATTTATCATTTTCAATGCTTTCAGTAATAGAAACAACTTTAACGTCACATTCACGCTTTAATAAAGATTTATAAACTATGCTATCCTCACGCGATCGGGCAAACCTATCAAATTTATGTACAAGAATCACATCAAAAGGTTTCGGTTTTTGTTTCGCCGTTCCTATCATTTTCATGAATTGCGGTCTTTTATCAGCTCTTTTTCCCGAAATACCCTCATCTATATAAATGTGCTCCTTGGTTAAAATAATATTATTCAGCTTTGCATAATTTTTCAATGCTTTAAGCTGCGCGTCAGGTGAAAACTCGGTCTGCTCGTCCGTTGATACTCTTATATAACAAGCTCCGTTTTGAATACTATCAA
>JAITFV010000163.1 GCA_031281115.1 Oscillospiraceae bacterium
TAAAGACGGCGAAGTCGTTGACTGCGAAGAAAACCCTGTCGGTTTCCGCACAATTGAATTCAATCCGGACAAAGGCTTCTTCCTTAACGGCAACTACATGAAAATGCACGGCGTTTGCCTTCATCACGATTTAGGCGCGTCCGGTGCGGCTTTTAATAAAGATGCCGCCCGCCGTCAGGTTGAAATAATGAAAGAAATGGGGGTTAACGCGATTCGCTTCGCACACAATCCGCCTGCCCGCGAGTACTTGGATTTATGCGATGAAATGGGCGTTCTTGCGATTGACGAGCTGCTTGATATATGGGAACTGCCCAAAAATAAAAACGATTATTCCCGCTTTTTCCCCGATTGGCATGCGAAAGACACTGCTTCGTGGGTTCGCCGCGACAGGAACCACCCTTGCGTGATTATGTGGAGTATAGGAAACGAAATTTATGACACACATAAGGACGGGCGCGGCTTAGAGGTCGCGAAAGCTCTGCGCGACTTAGTGCTTGAAAATGACCCTTACGGTAACGCTGGAATTACAATCGGCTCGAATTTTATGCCGTATCCCAACGCGCAGAAAGTCGCCGATGAATTGAAACTCGCGGGTTATAATTACGCTGAAGGTCTTTATGACGAGCACCATAAAAAATACCCCGACTGGTTTATTTACGGGGCTGAAACTGCATCAACAGTGCGCTCACGTGGGATTTTCCGTTTTCCTGTTGAAATGCCGGTGCTGAGTTTTGAGGATTTGCAATGCTCCGATTTGGGCAACTCGGTCGTGGGATGGGGTAAAAGCGCTGAGCAAGCCTGGATAGACGACCGCGACCGCCCTTGGTGCGGCGGGCAGTTTATCTGGACGGGCATAGATTACATAGGCGAGCCCACGCCGTATTCAACGAAAAATTCGTACTTCGGCGCGGTTGACACCGCCGGCTTCCCAAAGGCAGCGTTCTGGTTTTACCGCGCTGTCTGGCACAAAACCGCGGAACCTTTTATCAAGTTATTCCCGCACTGGGACTGGAATACAGGGCAGCTGATTGACGTGATTGCTTATTCAAATGCGGAAGAAGCGGAATTGTTCCTGAACGGAAAGTCGCTCGGCAAGCAGACAATAAACCTTGAAAAAGGCAAAGAACTGCGTTACACATGGCGGGTGCCGTTCGAGCGCGGCACTCTTGAAATCAAGGCTTACAAGAATGGCACAGAAGTTGCAAGTGACTGCAAAAAAAGCTTCGGCGATGCTGTGAATATCGTAACGGAAAGCAAGGAATACGGCGACTTAACTTTCACGAAAATCTGCGTAACTGATGAGAATAATATCCCCGTTGAAAACGCACGTAACAGGATTGCCGTTAATGGTGATTTAATCGGGCTTGACAGCGGTGACAGCACTGATTATGACAGCTATAAAAAGCACGGCGGCAGTTTTAGCAAGCGGCTTTTCAGTGGACAGCTGCTGGCAATTTCAAGAGGAAAAGTTGAAGCTTTATTTTCAAAAGATGAAATACCATTACGTAAAATCGAATTATCAGCTGATAGTTTAATGTTCAATAAAAGTAATAAACAAATCAAAATTAACACAAAACTATTTCCTGAAAATGCCGATTATAAAGACATTAAATGGCGGTGCATACTCGATACCGGTACGAGCGCAGAACTTGCAAAAATTATAGAAAGCGATAATTCAAGCGCGCTCGTAGAAGCTGTCAGTGACGGCAGCTTCAAGCTTCGTGCAACTTGCAAAAACGGCAAAGAACACCCCGAAATCATCAGCGAATTAGACATGACAATAGAGGGTATCGCAGACGCTACAAAGAATCCGTTCATGTTCATCCACTCCGGAAGATACGATATCAGTTATGCACCGCTGAAAATTATTGAGCATGGCGCGGTGTCGGGCGTAAACGGTATAAAGACGCTTGCAGGCTTCAAAAATGTGAATTTCGGCAAAAATAAAACTCGCTCGCTCCGCCTGTTTTTGGGTACTACTTCGTACTACGACGAGGTGCCTGTGGAAGTGCATTTAGGCGATGTAAAAGCAGGCACAGCGCGACTTTTGGAAACGCTCAGCTTCCCGCGCAATAATCTGCATTACGACTTTGCACCGTATGATTTTACGCTGTCAGAAGAACTCACCGGCAAGCATGACCTTTGCTTTATCCTTGACAGGCGCTGCGTTTTCGGCGGTTTTGAATTTATAAACAAGCGGGCGTTTGAGCCTGTTTACGCCGGTGAAAACGACGAAGTTTACGGCGATAATTATACTGCAAATGAACGCAGAATCGAGAATATCGGCAACAACGTGATTCTCAAATTCAACGAGCTTGACTTCAGCGCGAACGGCGTAAATAAAATCATAATTAGCGGCTTTGCGCCGAAAGGGAATTCGATTTCCTTGAAGTTTAACGAGCAGACTCATATGATTGAATTTGCAAAAAGCGACGAGTATCAGACGCAGGAATTTTGGGTTGCGAATCCGAAGGGAATCAACGACGTGAGCTTTGTTTTTCTGCCGGGCAGTGACTTTAATTTCGAGTGGTTTAAGTTTGGGTATGAGTGATAGGCAGGAGGACTAATTGTGGAAAAATTAAAAATGGCGGCTTGCGGTATTGATTGCAGTGAATGTAATCAATACAAAGTCACAATGGAACAGGATATAAACGCGGCTGAAGCATTGGTTGAGTGGTTTAAAGGTCAGGGTTGGATAGGGGAAAACGAAGGCGCGGAAGCGGTTATGAGTAAAGCTCCGCTTTGCAAAGGTTGCTGGAATATAACCGATGATTGCTTTTGGAAATGCGGCTGCGGCAGTGTTGATTTCCGCATATGCTGTACAGAAAAGCAAATAAATCATTGCGGCGAATGTGGCGATTTTCCGTGCGAGCAATATAAGGGATGGGCATCTTGGCATGAATCCCACCAAAAAGCGATGGAGAATTTAATTAAACGAGGTAAAATTTATGCTTGAATACGACGAAATCCGCGCCGAGCTTCTCGCTCTTGCACCGGAAATAAAAGAGCTTTCCGAGGCTTTGGGGTTCGTGCGGCTTGAAAAGGAAATCGCCGAACTTGACGAGCAGACGATGTCGCCCGATTTTTGGGGTGATGCTGATAATGCGCGGCAGGTTCAGAAAAAACTTGGCAACATGAAAAACACTCGCGAGGCTTTTTTGAAACTTAAAAGCGACCACGAGGACGCGCTGACAATGATTGAGCTTGCCGAAGAAGAAGGCGACACGGGATTGCTGCCGGAAATAAAAGAAGCCGCCGAAAAAGTAAAAACCACGCTGTTATCGCAGAAGCTCTCGACCCTGCTTTCAGGCGAATACGACAGCAAAAACGCGATTCTCACGCTACATGCGGGCGCGGGCGGCACTGAAGCGATGGACTGGGTTGAAATGCTTTACCGAATGTACCGGCAGTGGACGGAGCGGCACGGCTTCAAGTACGAGCTGCTTGATTTCCTTGACGGCGACGAGGCGGGAATAAAAAGCGTGTCGTTCTTGATAACAGGGCAGAACGCCTACGGACTTCTTAAATCCGAGCACGGTGTTCACAGACTTGTGCGCGTTTCGCCGTTTGATTCTTCGGGGCGGCGGCACACGAGCTTTGCGAGTCTTGAGGTTATGCCGGAAATCGATGAGGATGTTAATATTGAAATAAGCGAAGATGAAATCGAGTTTGAGATGTACCGCGCCAGCGGCGCAGGTGGTCAGAAGGTCAATAAAACAAGCTCAGCAGTGCGGATTACACACAAACCTACGGGTATAGTCTGCGCGTGTCAAACACAGCGAAGCCAAATGCAAAACCGCGAGTACGCAATGCGTATGCTTAAATCCAAGCTGATTGAAATTAAAGAGCGCGAGCATCTTGACAAGATTTCGGATATAAAAGGCGAGCAGCTTCAAATCGCGTGGGGCGCGCAAATCCGTTCATATGTTTTCATGCCGTACACGATGGCGAAAGACCACCGCACAAGCTTCGAGGTCGGGAATATAAACGCTGTCATGGACGGTGATATCGACGGGTTTATTAATGCGTATTTGAAAGCGAAGAGCTTGGAGAAGAGTTTTGGCAAATAATACTGTTACCCATTTAAGAAATGGATAACAGGTTTTTTGCATAAACTTACAAATCAAAATACATCTCATATTCAACCGGGTGCGGCATTGTATTATATTTTGCCGCATCCTGTCTGCGTTTTTTAATCCAAATATCAATCAATCTTTTCGGGAAAACATTTCCGCAGAGCAAAAATTCGTGGTCATTTTCCAGTGCATCAAGCGCTTCGTCAAGGCTCTGCGGCAATGATTGAATCTTCGCTTTTTCTTCGAGGCTGAGATTATAAAGCAGAAAATCATATGGACCGAAGCCTTCTTTTACAGGGTCGATGCGGTTTTTAATTCCGTCGATTCCCGCCATAAGAATTGCGGAATAGGCGTAGTAGGGGTTGCAGGTTCCGTCAGGATTGCGCAGCTCAAAACGCTTTTGGTCGGGGGTTTTGGCGTAAGCGGGGATTCTGATTACCGAGCTTCTGTTTGAAGTCGCGTAGCCGATTGTAACCGGCGCTTCATAGCCGGGAATTAATCTTTTATAAGAGTTGGTTGACGGATTCGTGAACGCGCAGAGCGCCTTTGCGTGTTTGAGCAAGCCGCCTATGAAAAAGTGTGCAGTTTCGCTTAGCTGTGAGTAGCCGTTTTCGTCGTAGAACAGCGGTTTGCCCTCTTTAAATAAATGCATATGCACATGCAGCCCGTTGCCCGCTTCGCCGTAAATCGGTTTCGGCATAAAGGTCGCGGTTTTATTTTCGCGAATCGCGTTATTTTTTATGATGTACTTGCCGAGCATAGTTTTATCCGCCATCTCCCGCAGCCCGCCAAACTCGACTTCAATCTCAATCTGCCCCGAGCCGCTGACTTCGTGGTGGTGGTACTTCACGGCGATTCCCGCCTGTTCAAACAGCAGGCACAGTCGGTTGCGGAAATCCTGTAATTTATCAAGCGGCGGCGCGGCGTGATAGCCGTTATTTTTGCCGAGCTTGTAACCTAAATTCATCTCCTCGTTGCCGGTGTTCCATTCGCCGGGTTCCGTGTCAACCTTGAAGCGTGTGTTGTAGGACATTGTTGAATAGCTAACGTGATTGAACACGTGAAATTCAAACTCGGGACCGATTCTGAATTCATCAGCGATTCCCGTGCTTTTCAGGTATTCCTCGGCAAAAGCTGCAACACTGCGCGGGTCCTGGTCAAAGCGTTTGTTTTCAGGCAATGCGATTACATAAACATCACCAATCATAGTCAGCGTCGGCACTTCCGAAAAAGGGTCAACGTAAGCGGTCGAGAGGTCGGGAATGAACACCATGTCGCTGCTCTCGACAGGAGCATAACCGTAGTTTGAACCATCGAAACCTATGCCGTATTTCATGGTGTCCGGGGTGAAGCGCTGCACGGGAATAGTCAGGTGCTTCCACCGCCCGTTAAGGTCAAGCATCATGAAATCGACCATCTTTATTTCTTTTTCCTTGCAGAAAGCAAGGGTTTCGTCAAGCGTTTTAAACATTTTGTTTCTCCTTGTTTTTTTGTTGTTTTCTTTATGTTAATTGCTTGTGTTGGTGCGTAGATTATGCTTATTTGTAGGCATAATTACAATAAGGGCAAACAAGTTTATCTGCGTCGTTTTGACGACCGCATGAAGGACATTTTTTTAATGGTCTATCTATTTCGTCATCAGTCAACACATCAATATTTTCATAGGGATAACTGCACAGAATTGTATCTAAATATTTTATCCCGCAGAAATACTTGCATATAGATGTGTATTTTACTGTGCATCTATGTTCATTTACACCTTCTGCTTCGTTCCAAGGACATTTCGATTGTTCCCAACCTACTTTGTCTTGACTTATCAAATCAATATCACCGAGATGACCGCCTTTTAACTGCCTAACTTTTTCGTTCATGCCTTTACCTCACATTATATAAATACCCTACACCACGCGAAGTCTACAGCACTTCCGCCGCTTTCCTCTGAACCTCTAAGCCCTTTTTGAAAGTTTCAAGATAGGCATTAAAAATTTTCACGCCTGCTTCATCAGGCTTGCAAACAACCTCAGGCTCGGTGAAAATTTCCCGCAGATACTCTTCTAACGTCACGTCAGACGTGAGAAAATCCGCCAGCAGCGCAATTCCCCACGCACCGCCCTCGTCTGCCGATTGAAACACTGAAACAGGCACATTGAGCGAATCCGCAACCGCCTGAAGCCCGGCGCTGTTCTTAAAAAAGCCGCCGTGCCCCCGCATTACATCAAGTTTAACCTCTTCGCCGAACAGAATATCCATGCCGACTCTAAGGGTTGCTATTGCAGAGTAGAGCAGGCTTTTGCACAGATTTGCGAGATTAAACTCCGCATCGGGCGCACGTATCAGCATCGGTCTGCCATCGGGGACGCCCGCTACAGGCTCACCGGAATAAAAATTATATGTTAAAATACCGCCTGCAGGGGGGCGTATTGCGCGTCCGTTCAAGGCAGAACCCGCTTTCTCGTAAAACAAGTCATAAAGCTGATTCGCCGAGCGCCCGCTGATTTCCCCGAAAACCTTGACCCACGCATCAATATCGGACGTGCAGCTGTTGCAATGAATCATCGCTACATCTTCGCCGGACGGCGTAGTTACAATATCGATTTCGGTGTGCAGGTTTTTAAGCGGCTTTTCAAGTACCGCCATCGCGAAAATTGACGTTCCGGCAGACACGTTGCCTGTGCGCGGCGAAATCGCGTTGGTCGCGACCATGCCTGTCCCCGCGTCGCCTTCAGGAGGACATAACGGAATACCAACAAGATTTTCAGGGAATCCCAAAAACTCCGCTCCGCTTGCCGTAAGTGAGCCGGCGAACTCTCCCGCACTCAAAATCTTAGGAGCTATATTGAACCAATTTATGCCCGTTAATTCCTCGAACCTGCGCACGAACATTTTATTATACTCCCCGTTCTCAACCGGGAACATCCCGCTCGCGTCACCTATACCCAAAACCTTCGCTCCTGTCAGCTGAAAGTGAACATAACCTGCAAGCGTGGTAATAAATGAAATATTTTTAATATGCTCTTCGCCGTTTAAAATCGCCTGATATAAATGTGCAACGCTCCACCTTTGAGGTACGTTGAACCCGAACAGCTTCGTCAGTTGCGCGGCGGCTGTTTCGGTTGTGGTGTTGCGCCACGTCCGAAACGGCGTGAGCAGATTATCATTCTTATCAAACGCCAAATATCCGTGCATCATAGCTGAAACGCCGAGCGCGGTAATGTTGGACGTATCTGATTGCGATATAACATCGCGCAGCCCCGCTTGCACATCATCTAAATCATAAGTCCAGAAGCCGTTTTCAAGGCGGTTTTCCCAGTTATGAGTACCGCTTTGCACAGCCTTGCGCGTACTGTCTATAATGACGCTTTTAATGCGCGTTGAGCCGAGTTCGATTCCTAAAACCATAAACTTTACCTCGTTCTTCAAATAATAACACAAGTTTGATTGAAAGTCAATATTTGGTTTTCAGAGTCGTTTAACTTTAAAATCCCGCCTTTAATCATCTTCATATAAAACGATTTCTCCATGCTCTTTTTCATACTTTATTATGTGCTTCTTGCATAAATGTTCCAACAAATTACTAAGACTCCGCGTTTCTTCTTTGGCGATGAAACGCATTTTTTCTAAGTATTCTTCTTTTAAATGAAAACCAAATGGTGCTTTGTTTGTAGGCATAACAACCCTCCAAAAATATATTGAACTGTTTAATAACTGTTAAATATATACTAAAGGACAGATAAATTTTTGTATATATCAACAGTTATCTAACCGTTGCATTTTATTTTGATTTGTGTTATAATTTAGAAAATACAAATTTTAGGGGGACGGAAAATGAAAAGATTAAAGGGTACATGGAGATGGGAACATCAAAGACAACCCGGTAGTAATATCAGTTTTAGCTTTTTCTATAAATTTACCAGTGATAGCGAATACACCGGAAGATTTACGTCAGATAATCTAATGGGAGGACGTACAATCAGCGGCACATATGAAGTCATTCCGAGCAAGAATGTAATAGAATTCACACCAATTGGTGAATCTCGGGCAGAAGATAAATATGTAATAAAATATAGGTGGGACGGACGAGGTTTAACGTTGCATACTGAAACACGACCATCCACATATTATAAAAGTTGCTATGTCGCCACCTGTGTTTACGGTTCATACAATTGTCCCGAAGTATGGGTGCTTCGTCGGTATCGCGATAATACGTTATCGAATTCATATTTTGGGCGTAAATTTATTAGTACATATTATGCAATAAGCCCGAAAATTGTTGAATTATTTGGAAACAGAAAATGGTTTCACCGAATTTGTAAGCCTTTTGTTAATGCAGTGGTGTTAAGACTTAGAAAAAAAGGTGTTGATGACAGCCCGTATTCTGACAATTAAATAAACCTAACCACGAATTTGTTGACATATTCGCACTTTTGTGTTATACTTAATGCAGAGGTGATTTTATGAGTATTCATGTAACTACTGTCATTCAACAGGAAAATGATTGGTATGTCGCAAAGTGTCTTGAAAACGATGTTGCTTCGCAAGGGAAAACGCTTGATGAAGCAATGGATAATTTAAAAGAGGCGCTCGAGCTTTATTATGAGGATTACAATGCTCTGCCGGCTGTTCAGAAAACATTTGTTACTACTATGGAGATTGCGGTCTGATGGGGTCAAAGTATCCTGTGCTGCGACCGCAAGAAATCATCAGAATTCTTGAATTATTCGGTTTTTCTTATAAATCACAAAAAGGAAGTCACGTTAAATATATAAAAACCGAGAAGGATAAACCTACAAAAATAGTCATAATCCCTATGCATAACGAAATCGCAAAAGGGGCGGTCAAATCTATTCTGCACCAAGCGGGGCTTACGATTGAAGAATTTTTAAGTAAGAAATAATTCCAAGCACGAATTTGTTGACGTTTCAGCAAATTCGTGTTATACTTTATGCAGAATACATATTTAAGGAGCATTATTTTGGAAAAACTAATTTCTCAATTATCAGCCGAGTTCGGGCAAAAGCAAGAACACGTCACGAATGTGATTAACCTGATTGACGAAGGCAACACAATTCCTTTTATCGCGCGCTACCGCAAGGAAATGCACGGTTCTATGGACGATTCTTTGCTACGCGACTTAGCTGACAGGCTGCAATATCTGCGTAATCTTGACGCACGGCGGGCTGAGATTACCGCCTCAATTGACAGCCAGGGCAAGCTCACAGAAGAGCTTGCGGCGGCGATTGAAGCCGCGGCAACCCTTGCAAAGCTTGAAGATATCTACAGACCTTATAAGCAAAAACGCCGCACAAGAGCAACGATTGCGCGCGAAAAAGGCTTGGAGCCGCTCGCGGAGCTGTTGTTCGCGCAGGAAATCAAGAGCGGTACGCTTGAGGAATTAGCCGAACCTTACATAGATTCCGAAAAAGGCGTAGAAACCGCAGATGACGCGCTTCAGGGCGCTTCTGATATAATCGCGGAGGATATTTCCGATAACGCGAAAATCCGCGAACAACTGCGAACTTTCATGACCGAATATGGTTTGCTTGTTTCGGAAGCGGCTACCGAGGAGGATTCTGTTTACCGGCTTTACTACGAGTTTGATGAGAATATACCGAAACTGCAAAGTCACCGGATTTTAGCAATTAACCGCGGCGAGAAGGAGAAATTCCTGAAGGTCTCAATTGACGCCGACCCCGTGGATTCAATGAAAATAATTAAACGCAATGTACTTAAACACAATCAAAGCATTTCTCATGAATTTGTATCAAAGGCGGCGGATGATTCTTACAGCAGACTCATTTTCCCGTCGCTTGAGCGCGAAATCCGCAGTAATCTCACCGACATGGCTTCGGAACAGGCGATTAAAATGTTCGGCTTGAACCTGAAACCCACACTGATGCAGCCGCCTGTCAAGAATATGGTAACGATGGGTTTCGACCCCGCATACCGCACAGGCTGCAAAATCGCTGTCGTTGATGGTACCGGGAAACTGCTTGAAACAGGCGTTGTTTATCCGACCGCGCCGCATAATAAAACCGCGGAAGCCACCGCGGTGCTTATGCGTATGATTAAGAAACACGGCGTTAAGGCAATCGCAATAGGCAACGGAACAGCTTCAAAGGAATCTGAAATTTTCATTGCCGATATACTCAAAGGGCTTTCAGACGTTTCATACATGGTTGTGAATGAGGCGGGCGCGTCGGTTTATTCTGCGTCAAAATTAGCGGCAAAAGAATTCCCCGAACTTGATGTTTCGCTGCGAAGCGCGGTGTCGATTGCGCGCAGATTGCAGGACCCTCTTGCCGAGCTTGTAAAAATCGACCCGAAGGCAATCGGTGTAGGGCAGTATCAACACGATATGCCGCCTGCGCGTCTTGACGAGACACTCGGAAACGTTGTTGAGGACTGCGTAAATGCTATCGGTGTTGACATGAATACGGCAAGCCCCGCGCTTTTGGCTTACGTTTCGGGGCTGACTGCAACAACTGCAAATAATATAGTTTCTTTCCGCGAGGAAAACGGCATCTACTCATCGCGGAGCCAAATTAAAAAAGTCCCTAAAATCGGACCGAAAGCGTTCG